>NZ_JBBEFX010000011.1:0-127597 GCF_048058635.1 Sphingomonas sp. MJ1 (PH-R8) | reverse complement strand
CCCCCCCCCCCCCCCCCCCCCCCCCCCCCCCCCCCCCCCCCCTTTACTGCTCCGCCCCCCACCGAGATCTACACTCTCTCCGGAGGGGGGAGCGGGTGGTAGCCATGGCTCCGGTCCATGCGTCCGTGCGCCCGATCCGTCGAGTGATTTTGCGATGGAAAGGTGCTGAGGGCCCGCCGCCCGGCGGCCGGCCCGCGTCTGCCCGGCTTTCGGGTGGACGGATCGCCGTGCGCCCATTATCTCCACCGCTGCCCGGCGCCATTGCGGCACGGGCTAGCTCTTCGCCGATGGATCGTCGCTTGCGTCTCCTGTTGTTCCTCTCCGCGCTGCTGACCGGCCTCACCGGGGCCCTGGTCGGCGCGACTCCGGTAGAGGCGCGGCAGGTCGAGCAGGTTGCGGGCAAGATCGCGGCGGAAGTGGCGACCGATGTTGCCGATCACGCGCCCCTGGTCGTTCGCGCCAGCAGCGCACTGGACGGCGCGCGGCTGTCGCCGGTGCCGGCGCCCTATGCCGTACCCCCCGTCGATGTCCGCTCCAGGGTCGACAGCGCGCTCGAGTGAACGTGCCGCCCGCGCGTGCGGGCGTCCTCCACCCCAGTTTCACCGCGCCTGACAGGCGCGCCTCTCGGAATGCCGCGCACCGGGCGCGGCTCCGCTCCCCATCATGAAGGAACAGCCATGTTCGGCGGCCTTGCCAAGTCCCTCTTCGGTTCTTCCAACGATCGTTACGTCAAGTCGCTGGGTTCGATCGTCAACAAGATCAACGGCTTCGAAGCCCAGATCCAAGCGATGGACGACGAGACGCTCGCGCAGCAGACGGCGCGTTTCCGCGAGCGCCTCGCCAATGGCGAAAAGCTCGATTCCCTGCTGCCGGAGGCGTTCGCGACCGTTCGCGAGGCATCGAAGCGCGTGCTGGGCATGCGCCACTTCGACGTGCAGATGATCGGCGGCATCGTGCTCCACCGTGGCGAGATCGCCGAGATGCGCACGGGCGAGGGCAAGACGCTGGTGGCGACGCTCGCCACCTATCTCAACGCGCTGCCGGGTGAGGGCGTGCACGTCATCACCGTGAACGATTACCTTGCGCGGCGCGACGCCGAGCAGATGGGGCGGATCTACGGCTTCCTGGGGCTCACCACGGGCGTGATCGTCCCCAACGTGTCCGATGGCGAGCGCCGCCAGGCCTATGCCGCGGACATCACCTACGGCACGAACAACGAGTTCGGCTTCGACTACCTCCGCGACAACATGAAGTATGATCGCGAGTCGATGGTGCAGCGTCCCTTCGCCTTCGCGATCGTCGACGAGGTGGACTCGATCCTGATCGACGAGGCACGTACCCCGCTGATCATCTCCGGGCCGACGGACGACAAGTCCGACCTGTACCTGTCCGTCGACGCGATCGTGAAGCAGCTCGAAGAAGCCGATTACGAGAAGGACGAGAAGCAGAAGAGCGTCATCCTGACGGAAGACGGCACCGAAAAGGCCGAGCGACTGCTCGAGGCCGCCGGGCTGCTCCAGGGTGCGAACCTCTACGACTTCGAGAACACCCAGGTCGTCCACCACCTGAACCAGGCGCTGCGCGCGAACATGATGTTCCGCCGCGACGTCGATTACCTGGTGAAGGACGGCAAGGTCGTCATCATCGACGAGTTCACCGGCCGCATGATGGACGGCCGCCGCTGGTCGGACGGCCTGCACCAGGCGACCGAGGCCAAGGAAGGCGTGACGATCGAGCCGGAGAACCAGACGCTCGCCTCGATCACCTTCCAGAACTATTTCCGCATGTATCCCAAGCTGTCAGGCATGACCGGCACCGCGGCGACCGAGGCGGCCGAGTTCTTCGACATCTACAAGATGAACGTCGTCTCGATCCCCACCAACGTGCCGGTGCAGCGCGTCGACGAGGAGGACGAGTTCTACAAGACGACCCAGGACAAGTTCCTGGCGATCGCGCGCAAGATCCGAGAGCATGCCGAGCGCGGCCAGCCGGTGCTGGTCGGCACCGTCTCGATCGAGAAGTCGGAGCTGCTGTCTGAATTCCTCACCCAGGAAAAGGTGCCCCACAAGGTGCTGAACGCGCGCTACCACGAGATGGAAGCGCACATCGTCGCCCAGGCGGGCCGGCTGGGGGCGGTGACCATCGCCACCAACATGGCGGGTCGCGGCACCGACATTCAGCTGGGCGGCAACTTGGAGTTCCGCATGCTCGACGAGCATCCGGAGCTGGAGGCAGGCACGCCGGAGTATGAGGCGGCGGCCGAGAAGATCCGTGCGGAGATCACGGCCGAGAAGCAGGCGGTGCTCGCCGCCGGCGGCCTGTTCGTGCTGGGCACCGAGCGCCACGAGAGCCGGCGCATCGACAACCAGCTGCGCGGCCGTTCGGGGCGCCAGGGCGACCCGGGCCTGTCACGCTTCTACCTGAGCCTGGACGACGATCTGCTGCGCATCTTTGGGCCGGACACGCTGTTCGCCAAGATGATGCGCTCCAACATCGCCGATGGCGAGGCGATCGGCTCCAAGTGGCTGTCGAAGGCGATCGAGACCGCGCAGAAGAAGGTCGAGGCGCGCAACTACGACATCCGCAAGCAGGTCGTCGAATACGACAACGTCATGAACGACCAGCGCAAGGTCGTGTACGAGCAGCGCGCCGACATCATGGATGCCGACACGGTGGGGGACGTGGTGGCCGACATGCGTGCCGAGACGGTGAACGCGATCGTCGGCGAGGCCGTGCCGCCCAACTCCTATCCCGAGCAGTGGGACGTGGCGGGTCTGACCGAACGCGCAGCCGAGGTGCTGGGCGTCGACGCGCCGGTCGCGCAGTGGATCGCGGAAGAAGACGGGCTGGAGGCGGAAACGCTGGAAGAGCGTATCCGCACGCTGGCGGACCAGGTGGTCGAGGCGAAGGCAGCCGAACTAGAGCCGACCGCGTGGACGCAGATCGAGAAGTCGATCCTGCTCCAGAACCTGGACCACCACTGGAAGGAGCATCTGGCGATGCTCGACGCGTTGCGCGCGGTGATCCACCTGCGCGCCTATGCGCAGAAGACGCCGATCAACGAGTATAAGCAGGAGGCGTTCGCGCTGTTCGAGCGCATGCTGGGCAGCATCCGCGAGGATGTGACCCGCACGCTGGCGGTGGCGAACTTCAACTTCAACTTCACGCCGCCGCCGCTTCCCGAGCTGCCGGACTTCCTGACCAGTCACTTCGACCCGCTGACCGGCGACGACGACACCTGGGACCAGGACGCCGGCAGCGGCTACCTGACCACCCGCATGCCGCCGATGCAGATGCCGCAGCCGAGCGCCGAAGCTCTGGGCGAGGATCCGGCGGAGTGGGTCGGCCGGGTGAGCCGCAACGCGCCGTGCCCGTGCGGCTCGGGCCTCAAGTACAAGCACTGCCACGGCCAGCTGTAAGGGGATCGGGGCGCCACGGCTGCCCGCCCGCGAGGGCTAGCAGCCGTTGCCTCAGGACTTCCCGCGCGGCGTTGCCGAAGCACAAAAAAGGGGTCGCTGCCGATGGGCAGCGACCCCTTTTTGCTGGAGGGGAAGGGGGATCAGTTCGGCTGCGGCATCTGCACGCGCGGACCGAGGTTCTCGATCACCGCCCGCGCATCGAACGCGCGCACATTGTCCGTCGGCTTCGGCCCACGACCCACGATGATCTCCGCCGACGCCTCGTACTTGTCGACCGTGCGGATATCCGTGTTGTAGAACGGGTCGCCATAGGGTCCCCAGCCGCGCCAGCCATAGGCCGGACCGTGGAAGCGCCAGTAGGGGCTCCACGCGCCGAAGCCGCCATAGCCGCCCCAGTAGGGATCGGGCGTCGCATAGGTGCGCGTACGACGTTCGGTGTCGCGGTCGACGAGGACGAAATAGTCGAAGCCACGCTCGACCGTCAGCTGTGCGGCGCGGAACAGCAGGTAGCGCTCGACCGTCTCACGCGACGTGAGCGTGTTGCCGGCGAAGGTGACCTGGAAGCGATTGGCTTCGATCTGCTCGTCGGAATACCCCGTCCGGGCAAAGCCGCTGCCGGTCGCCGGCCGATAGGGGGTTGGGGTAGCGCAGGCGGCGAGCACCAGCGCTCCCACGATCGCAGTGCCGAAACCGGCGAGACGCTTGCGATCGAACCTGGATGACTGCATCGAGTTTCTCCACTGCCGCATATTTTCGCCGACGAAGGGCGGCACAACCTCAGAACGAACGTCGGGGCGTTTGGGTTCTTTGACCCGGTACGATGAGTTGTGCAACTTCGCAGCTTAGCCGTTCCTGAACGGTATGTGACCGCGCTCGAAAAGACGTTTCAGTAGAGGGGCTTACAAGCTCCCCCATCGTTCCGCGCCCGGACAGGTGCGCTGGCGCGCGTCTCGTCCGGTAAGCTGGCGTGCGGATTGTGCTGAAGCGGCCGTCCCACGAGGAGCGCACGTCAGGGGTGGCTTCGGCGCTGCGCGGCCAGTGCTCTTCCCACGGCAGACGGAGGGAGCAGCCCTCGGCCCTGCAAGCAGTCGACGATGTCTGGAAGAGTGGCTCCCCGGGCCTGATTCGAACAGGCGACCGATCGATTAACAGTCGATTGCTCTACCGCTGAGCTACCGGGGAACGCTTCGGAGGCGCGCCTATAGCAGCGGGTTTTCGGATCTGGCAAGCATCCCGCGCGGCTTTTTTCCGGATTTCCACTAAGTGCCTGATCCGGGCCGGAAATAACTCAAATTTCGCGCCGCCTCAGGCGATAAACTGTTCCATCGTGATTCGGTCGTCGAGCGCATGCTCCGGGTCGAACATCAGCGTCAGGTCGCGCATGCGGTCGATCTCCACCTCGACGCGCGCGACATCGCGCACCTCGCGCTGGTCGGCGACGGCGCTCACGGGGCGCTTCTCAGCCTCCAGGATGCGAAGCGAGATACGCGCGCGATCGGGCAGGATCGCGCCCCGCCAGCGACGCGGCCGGAACGGGCTGATCGGCGTCAGCGCCAGCATCGCCGAGCCGAGCGGCAGGATCGGGCCGTTCGCGGACAGGTTGTAGGCGGTGGAGCCCGCCGGGGTCGCTGCCAGGATGCCGTCGCAGACCAGCTCGGGCATCACCACCCGATCGTTCACGCTGACCTCGATCTTGGCGGCCTGGCGCGTCTCGCGCAGCAACGACACCTCGTTGATGGCGGGCAGGCGGCGAACCTCGCCCGAGATCGTCTCCGTCAGCATTTCCAGCGGCGACACCTTGAACGGCTTCGCGCGCGCCAGCCGCTCGTCGAGGCCGCCCAGGCGCCACTCGTTCATCAGGAACCCGACGGTGCCGAGGTTCATGCCGAAGACCGGCACGTTGGACCGGCACTCCAGCAACTGGTGCAGCACCTGGAGGAGGAAGCCGTCGCCGCCCAACGCGACCACCAGCTCGGCCTCTTCCAGAGACGCCCATTCATACTGCTCGCGCAGTTCCCGCTCCGCCTCCTGCGCAGCGGGCGTCGGGGAGGCGATCAGCGCTCGGCGCAGCGGCGTGGTCATCCGCCGGTGACGCTCATGTGACGGGCAACGGCCGGGGCCGCGCCGGGCGCGATCCGGAAGTCGTGTGCGGCGGGCTTGCGCGCCATGGCGGCCTCGATCGCCGCATCGACTGCGGGCGGGCCGCCGTCGCGCAAGGCTGCGCGAAGGTCGACATGCGCATCCTGCCCCAGGCAGAGGTAGAGCAATCCTTCGGTCGTCAGTCGCACGCGATTGCACCCGTCGCAGAAGTTGGCGGTCAGCGGCGAGATGAGGCCCAGCCGCGTGGTGGTGCCCGCGAGCTGCCAATAGCGGGCGGGGCCGGCGGTGCGGAAGGCATCCCGCACGAGAGGGAATTGCGCCGAGAGGTCCTCGAACACCTGGGGCAGCGGCAGGAACCGGTCGGTACGATCCTCGTCGATGACGCCGAGCGGCATGGTTTCGATGAGGGAAAGGTCGAAGCCCTGCTCCCCGCACCAAGCGAGCATCGGCGCGATCTCGTGCTCGTTGAGCCCCTTGAGGGCCACCATGTTGATCTTGACGGCGATGCCGGCCGCGCGCGCCGCCTCGATCCCTTCCAGGACCCGCGCCAGGTCGCCGGTCCGGGTGATATGCCGGAAGGTGTCGGGATCGCGGCTGTCGAGGCTGACGTTGATGCGCCGGATCCCCGCCGCCGCAAGCGCCCCGGCATGCCGCGCGAGGCGGGTGGCGTTGGTCGTCATGGTGAGCTCGTCGAGCCCGTTGCCCAGCCGGCTTCCCAGCCGCTCCGCCAGGGCCACCGTGTCGCCCCGCATCAGCGGTTCGCCGCCCGAAAGGCGGATCTTGTGCACGCCGCGTGCGATGAAGCATTCCGCCAGGCTGGCGATCTCGTCGACGCTCATCAGGCGTTCGCGCGGCAGGAACTGCATCGTCTCCGACATGCAATAGCGGCAGCGGAGGTCGCATCGATCCGTCACGGAGATGCGCAGGTAGCGAATGGTGCGGCCATGCGCATCGATCAGGGCGGAGGCGCTTGCCATTCCCTTGAGCTAGGGCTTCGCCCGAGATGAGACAAGGCCGTGGCGGATTGGCGAACCCGTGCCGGGCGGCTAGGGTCCGCGCATGGGGCAAATGGGCGCAGTCGGCACGAGCCAGGGCATCGCGGACCCGATGCTGTTCCTTCTCTCGTTCCGGCAGCGCGACGAACTGTCGAACCTCTACGCCAAGGCCGGCTGGCAGGTGATCGCCGCCCGCCGCAGGGACGGGGTTGCACAGCGGTTTCGAACGAGCGGCGCCCCTATCGCTGTCGTCGATGCACGCGGCGCGCTGGAGGACGGGCTTGCCGCGCTGGCGGACCTTGCGGCGCCTGTGTCGGACGCGCCGGGCGCGCTGCTGGCCTTGTTGTCGAAGGGGGATGCCGCGCGCCTGGACGACGTGCTTGCCGCAGGCGCCACCCACTTCCTGGTGAGCCCCGTCACCGAGATCGAACTGGCGCAGGCGGTGCGCTTCGCCTTCCGCCACGTCGAGCGCCTGGGCGGCGGCTGGCGGGACCTGGACGGGCGCGCCGGGGCGCTTGCCTGGTCCTATGATCGCGCGAGTGACCGCCACCGCCTTTCTCCTGCCCTGGCCTCGATGCTTCACCTCGATCTTGCGCCGACGACTCGTGCGCTGTTGGGGGCGCTGCCGAAATCCGCGCGCGCGAGCCTGCGCGCCGCCCGCCGCAGCCTGGACGAAGGGCGCCCGGCGGTCGCGTTCGCGCAAACCGTCCCGGGACAAGGCCGGATGGTGGTGCACCTGCAGCGCGATCCGCACGGAGGCGGCATGCGTGCGCTGGTGGAGCCTCTGGTCGCAGACAGCGGCGCCGTCCCTGCGCCGGCCGGCCCGGAAGTCCGTGACCTCGCCGGCGCGACCGCCTGGATCGAGGGGCGACTGGGGGCGGGGCACCCGGTCTCGCTGTCGTTGGTGGCCCTGAGCGGAGTGGAAGCGATCAACCGCGACCTTGGGCGCGAGGCAGGCGACTGGCTGCTGCGCGCCGCCTTGCGGCGGATCGAGACGGCGGTCGGGGAGCCGCTCGGCCGGCGGGCGGTGATTGCGCGCGCGGAGGGCGCCGAGTTCCTGATCGGGGCGTTCGGTGTCGCCGATGCGCAGATGCAGCGCGCGGATGCCGCGGTTCGCCAGGCGCTGGCACGCCCGTTCGTCACCGGCGAGCAGGTCGCGCGGCTTTCCACGCGCACCGCTCATGTGACGGGCGCTGGCGGCGAGACCGCCGCCCAGCTACTCCAGAGGGCGCGGTCCGCGGTCGACGCGGCAGAGGGCGATCGGCGGCGGCGCGAGGAGCTCGACGGGCTCGCGCTCGACATCCCGCAGGCGATGGAGCGGGACGAGGTGGAGATCCTGTTCCAGCCGCAGGTCGCAATCGGCGGCGGCCGCATCGTGGGCGTGGAGGCGCTCGCGCGCTGGCGACATCCCGTCCTGGGTGAGATCGGCGCGGAAGCGCTGTTCGGGGCAGCAGAGCGTGCCGGGCTCAGCGTCGTGCTTTCCGAACATGTCCAGGGTTGCGCCCTGCGCCGCGCGGCGCGCTGGCCGGAGAGCCTCGCCCATCTGCGCCTGTCGATCAACGTGACGGCGGAGGATGTGGCGCACCCCGGTTTCGCCGACCTGCTGCTCGAGCGCGTCGACGCAAGCGGCTTTCCGCGCAACCGGCTGACCGTGGAGATCACCGAAAGCGGGCTGATCGAGGATCTGGGGGAGGCGTCCGGCCTGCTTGCCGAGCTGCGCACCGGCGGATGCCGCGTGGCGATCGACGATTTCGGCACGGGCTATTCGAGCCTCGCCTATCTGAAGGCGCTGCCGCTCGACTATCTCAAGATCGACAAGAGCCTGACGCAGGACATCACCGGATCGCCGCGCGACCGGGTGGTGGTGCGCGGCGTGATCGACATGGCGCGGTCGCTTGGCCTCGCCGTCGTCGCGGAGGGGGTCGAGACGGAGGAGCAGCTCGACCTGCTCGCCAAGGAAGGCTGCCAGTTCTTCCAGGGCTATCTCTGCGCCGGGCCGCTCGCCTTGCCGGCGTTGGAGGCCCTGGTCGCCGCCGCGGCGTGAGGGGCTATTTGGCGGCGCGCTGGGCCTGATACCGTTCCACGGCTTCCGACCGGCGCAGGATCCGCGCCATCGGGTCGATCACCACATGCGCGCCGGCAGGCACGGTCAGGCTTCCCTGGTTGCCGGTCATGGGAACGGTCTCCAGGCGCTCGCCCACCTGCACCTCGACCGGCATGGGGAAGGGGCGCGCGTTCGGTGTCTTCCAGCGCAGGTGAAGCTGGTCGCCGTCGCGGGTCTCGACCAGCTCGGGCAGGGCCGCCTCGTGCACATAGATGTCGAAGAACCAGCCGAGGTCGCGCCCGGCCGCCTGCGCTACCAGCCTCTCGAACTCGGGCGTGGTGGCGAAGCGCGGCTCGAAATTGCCGGTGCGCGGGTCCGGTCGCCCATATACCAGCCGGCGGGTGGCGTCGAAGAAGGCGCCGTCGCCGATCAGGTTGCGCAGGGTGTGGAGCACCCAGGCGCCCTTGAAATAGATGTCGCCGCCCGGGCCGCCCTTGCCGTCCTCGTACACCTCCTCGCTGGTGCGGGAGGTGCCGGAGACCAGCGGTGCCTTGTTGAAGATGCGCAGCCGCTGCTCCGCCATCATGGCCGCATAGCGCGCCTCGCCCTCCCGCCAGCGGCCGTAGAGCGGTTGCATGTACTGGGCGAAGCCTTCGTGCAGCCAGAAGTCGTCCCAGTCGGCCGCCGTCATCTGGTTGCCGAACCATTCGTGGCTCAGCTCGTGCTGGAAAAGCCAGTCGAAGCCCTCCGGCGCCTGGGCATAGTTGTTGCCATAGGCGTTGATGGTCTGGTGCTCCATGCCCATGTGCGGCGTCTCGACGACGCCCAGCTTCTCGGCACCGAACGGGAAGGGGCCGATCAGCGTCTCGAAGAAGTCGAGCGTGGGGGCGAATTCGGCGAACAGCCGCTTCGCCTGCGCCTCCTTGCCGGGCAGGTACCAGTAGTGGAGCGGCACGCTGTTGCCGAAACGGCTGCGGTAGCTGCCCGACAGCTCCGCATAGGGGCCGATGTTCAGCGCGATATCATAGGGGTTGATCGTCTTTGCCCGCCAGTTCCAGGTCGTGCGTCCGTCCGCCAGCGTGTCCACGCCGAGCAGCACGCCGTTCGCGGGCGCCTTCAGCCCCTTGGGCACGGTGATGTGGAGCGTGACGACGGCGGGTTCCCCTTGGGGAAAGTCCAGGCACGGCCAGAACAGGTCGCAGCCATAGCCCTGTGCGGTCGTCGCCACCCAATGGGCCCCGCCCGGCGCCTGCGACCAGACGATGCCGTCGTCCCAAGGCGCGCGGACCGCCACATGCGGCGTGCCCGCATAGGTGATGCGCAGGGTCACGCTTGCGCCGGCGGCGACGGGGCTGTTCGGCGTCACGGTCAGGACGCCGTCCGCATGGCTCCAGGCAGCGCGCGGCAGGGTCTTCCCGGCGAGGGCCACCGTGGAGACCGGCAGGTTGGTGTCGAGGTCGACCCGCAGCTGCTGGACGGGGGCGAGGGTGCGCAGCTCCAGCGTCGCCACACCGGACAGCTGCTGACGGGCCGGGATCACCTCGATCGCCAGGTCCGCCGAATACAGCCGCAGGGCGGCGCGCTCGGCACTCAGCGCGCCGCCCGACCGCTGGGTCTGCGCGCTGATGGGCGGCATTCCCTTCTCGATCGGCTGGGCGGACGCGGGGAGCGAGAGCAGAAGCGGCAGCAGCGGCGCGGCGATCTTGAACATCGACCCTTCATGGGCGACGTGGCTGCGCCTCACAAGCCGGCGGGGAGCGTGGTTGCGGTCGGCCGGCGATTGATGCCGCCGCGCCACATCCCCATATACGGACCAATGGCGCCGGCGTGCGGCGCCGCCGGAGTTTGCATGAACAAGTCCTATCCCGTCTTGCCGCTGCGCGATATCGTGGTTTTCCCGCACATGATCGTTCCGCTGTTCGTCGGCCGCGACAAGTCGGTCGCGGCGCTCGAAGCGGCGATGGCGGCCGACAAGGAGATCTTCCTGGTCGCCCAGCTCGATCCCGCGCAGGACGATCCCAGCCGCGACGATCTCTACGACATGGGCGTCACCGCCGAGGTGCTGCAGCTGCTCAAGCTGCCGGACGGCACCGTGCGCGTGCTGGTGTCCGGCAAGGAACGCGCGGCGCTCGAGACGCTCGACGAGAGCGGCAGCTTCCTGACCGCCAATGTCGCACCCGTGGAGGGTGCCCCGGCAGAGGGTGCCGAGGTCCAGGCGCTGATGCGCTCGGTCGTCGACCAGTTCGAAAATTACGCGAAGCTCAACCGCAAGCTGCCGGCGGAAACCGCAGGCCAGCTCGGCGAGCTGGAGGATGCGTCGCGCCTGGCTGATGCGGTCGCCGGCAACATCGCCGTCAAGGTCGCGGACAAGCAGTCGCTGCTGGTCGAGGGCGATTCGGTCAAGCGGCTGGAGATGGTGTTCGCCTTCATGGAAGGCGAGTTGGGCGTGCTCCAGGTCGAGAAGAAGATCCGCAGCCGCGTGAAGCGGCAGATGGAGAAGACCCAGCGCGAATATTACCTCAACGAGCAGTTGAAGGCGATCCAGCGCGAGCTCGGCAATGAGGGCGAGGAAGGCGAGGGCGACGAGATCGCCGAGCTGACCCAGAAGATCGCGACGCTTAAGCTCAGCAAGGAAGCCCGCACCAAGGCGACCGCCGAGCTCAAGAAGCTCAAGACCATGGCGCCGATGTCCGCCGAGGCGACGGTGGTGCGCAACTATCTGGACGTGCTGCTGGGCCTGCCGTGGGGCAAGCGCTCGAAGCTCAAGAAGGACCTGCCGACTGCGCAAGCCGTGCTCGACCAGGATCATTATGCGCTGGAGAAGGTCAAGGACCGGATCGTCGAGTATCTCGCGGTCCAGGCGCGCACCAACAAGCTCAAGGGGCCGATCCTGTGCCTCGTCGGCCCGCCGGGCGTCGGCAAGACCTCTCTCGGCAAGTCGATCGCCAAGGCGACGGGGCGCGAGTTCATTCGCCAGTCGCTGGGCGGCGTGCGCGACGAGGCCGAGATCCGCGGCCACCGGCGCACCTATATCGGCTCGCTGCCGGGCAAGATCGTGACCAACCTGCGCAAGGCTGGCGCGAGCAACCCGCTGTTCCTGCTCGACGAGATCGACAAGCTCGGCCAGGACTTCCGCGGCGATCCCGCCTCGGCACTGCTGGAAGTGCTCGATCCGGAGCAGAACGCGAAGTTCAGCGACCATTACCTCGAGATCGACATCGATCTGTCGGACGTGATGTTCGTGTGCACGGCGAACTCGCTCAACCTGCCGCAGCCGCTGCTCGACCGCATGGAGATCATCCGGCTGGAGGGCTATACCGAGGACGAAAAGGTCGAGATCGCCGAGCGCCACCTGATCGCCAAGCAGATCGACGCGCACGGGCTGAAGGAAGGCGAGTTCGCGCTGACCAACGAGGGCCTGCGCGACCTGATCCGCTACTACACGCGGGAAGCCGGCGTCCGCACGCTGGAGCGTGAGATCGCCAAGCTCGCGCGCAAGGCGCTGCGCCGCATCCTGGAAGGGAAGGCCGAAAGCGTGACCGTGACGCCGGAGAACCTCCACGAGTTTGCAGGCGTGCGGAAGTATCGCTTCGGCGTGGGCGAGGAGGAGCACCAGATCGGTGCCGTCACCGGCCTCGCCTGGACCGAGGTGGGCGGCGAGCTGCTCACCATCGAGTCCGTGACCGTGCCCGGCAAGGGCGCGATCAAGACGACCGGCAAGCTCGGCGACGTGATGAAGGAATCGGTCGAGGCGGCGATGAGCTTCGTCAAGGCGCGCGCCCCGACCTATGGCATCAAGCCCAGCCTGTTCCACCGCAAGGACGTCCATGTCCACCTTCCCGAGGGCGCGGTGCCCAAGGACGGTCCGTCGGCGGGTATCGGCCTGGTGACCTCGATCGTCTCGACGCTGACCGGGGTGCCGGTACGGCGCGAGGTGGCGATGACCGGCGAGGTGACGCTGCGCGGCCGCGTGCTGCCGATCGGGGGCCTCAAGGAAAAGCTGCTGGCGGCAATGCGGGGCGGCATCACCACCGTGTTGATCCCGCAGGAGAACGAGAAGGACCTGGCCGACATCCCCGCGAACATCCGCGAGGGGCTGGAGATCGTGCCGGTCTCCCATGTCGACGAGGTGCTGCGCCTGGCGCTCACCGGCCCGCTGGAGGCGATCGACTGGACCGATGCCGACGAACTGGCGGTGCAGCCGCCGACCGCGGTGCCGGGCATCGGCGAGGTACGCCACCACTAGGTCCCGACCTCGGCCCGGGCTGCGGCGGCGGCAACGACCGTCCGCAGCAGCCCAGGCCGGTGCGGCTGGATGGCGCATGTCCGGGGCAAAGTGCAGGCGAATTGCTTTGACAGGGCCGGGGAGAGGCGCATTAACTGCCCCGGCTGCCGGGGGGGCGGATCGGCCGATCGCGTGCCCTGCTCCCCAACGACAAAAAGGGGTTAGAACGAATGAACAAGCAGGAGCTGATTGGTCAGGTCGCCGATCTTTCGGGGCTGGGCCGCGGTGATGCGACAAAGGCGGTCGAGGCGGTGTTCGAGTCGATCTCGGCCGCCCTCAAAAAGGGCGACGAGGTGCGTCTGGTGGGTTTCGGCACCTTCTCTGTCAGCAAGCGCAAGGCATCGACCGGCCGCAACCCGCGCACCGGCGAGCCGATGACGATCAAGGCGTCCTCGCAGCCCAAGTTCAAGGCAGGCAAGGGCCTGAAGGATTCGGTCAACTGATCGACCAGCGGGTTTTTCAGGCGAAGGGGCTGGACAGCCTGGTTTCCACCGCCTAAAGGCCCGCTTCCCGGTTTCGCCGCAAGGCGCACGGGCGCGTAGCTCAGTGGTAGAGCACTGTGTTCACACCGCAGGGGTCGCTGGTTCAATCCCAGCCGCGCCCACCATATCGAACCCGCGCCGTCCGGCCGCTCCAGCATTGCTGAAGAGGCCGGACGGCGTTGCGGTTTTCGAGGCTCGTCTTCTGCTTATCGGGGCGTGAGCTCGACCAGCGCGCCATTATCGCCGTCGCGCAGGATCCAGAGCGATCCGCCGGGCCCTTCCTCCACCTCGCGGGTGCGTGCGCCAAGGCCGATCCGCGCCACTTCGCTGGCGCGATCGCCGGTCACACGGACGCGCACCAAGCCCTGCTGCACCAAGCCGGCAAGCAGGAAGTCGCCGGTCCAGCCCGCGAAGGCCGAGCCGCGATACTGGATCATTCCGCCCGGCGCGATCACCGGCGACCAGCTGACCAGCGGGGCTGTGTAGGCGCTGTTCGTGGAATGCCGGGGAATCGAGGTTCCGTCGTAATTGTCCCCTTCGGACACCCGCGGCCAGCCATAGTTCTTGCCGGCGACGATCAGGTTGAACTCGTCCCCACCGGCAGGACCCATCTCGGATTCGAACAGCCGTCCGTCGGCGGCGAACACCAGCCCATAGGGGTTGCGGTGGCCAAGGCTCCAGATCTCGGGACGGGCATCGGCTGTGGATGCGAAGGGATTTCCCGCGGCCGGGGTGCCGTCGAGGTTGATCCGGACGATCTTGCCCAGGGTTCCCGTCATGTCCTGTGCGGGCGCTCCTTGCTGGCGCTCGCCCGTGCTGATGAACAGGTATCGGCCATCCGGCGCGAAGGCGAGCCGCCCGCCCAGCTGCCCGCCCGTCGTCGCTGGGGTCGCCCGCCAGACCACCACGCTATCCTCCAGGCGTGGTGTCCCGGAGAGGGTGAGGGTCGCACGCGCGACCGCGAGCCGTTCCCCGCCCGAAGCCGCCTCCGCATAGGTGATCCAGATGCGGTTGTTCGAGGCGTAGCCGGGATCGAGGACGACGTCCTGCAAGCCCAGCTGTCCGGCAAACCGCACGGACGGCACGTTTGCGACCGCAGTCTTGGCGCCGGATTGGGTGACGAGTTGCAGGCGCCCGGGCTTTTCCGTCACGAGCATGCGGCCGTCCGGAAGAAACACCATGGCCCACGGGTTGTCGAAGGTGGCTACCACCCGTTGGTCGACTGCGACGACCGGCTCGGGAGTCGGGGAGGGGGTCGGCGTGGGAGTCGGTGTCGGCGAGGGGGTGGGCGTCGCGACCGGGGGTGGCGAACCGCTCTCTCCGCCATCATCACCACCGCACCCCGGCAGGCTCACCGCCAAGAAGGCCCAGAGAAACGAACTTGCCCGCATCTTGTGCTGCTCCATCCGCGATCACCCGCTGGGCTGGATTAGCGCACCTCTCGCTCACCGATGCAATGGGCGCTCGCCGGTATCTTGTTGTCGCCGAACAATTTCACGCCCTGGACTATCCTGTGGACTGCGCCGCCCGGCTCCATTCTTGCGGAAGAAGGTGATGCGTGCGAGCGGTTGGCGTCCTGCACGCCCTCCGATCTTCGGGCTCAGGTTCGTTTCGAGAAGGTCCGGGCACTGTTCATCGAGGGGTAGGTGTCGCCCGCGGTTCGGCTCATCGCGTCGCGATGAACCAAAGCAGGGCGCTGGGGGTTAGCCAGGGAAGACGCTGTGGCGGACCGGGTAAGGTCCCCTGCCGCGCCTGGGTATTTTCCCCGAGGAAAGGGAGCATGATCTTGAACACCACCCTCTTGAAGATCGCCGTGGGCATGGCCTGCGCATTGCCGTTGGGCGCCTGCATGGGGGACGACTATGGCCGTCCCGGCTACAACAGCCAGAACGGCTATGGCCAGTCGGACTACCGACGCGGGGATGATCGCCGCCGTGAGGGCGAGCGCCGACGGCGCCTGTCCGAGAACGACCGGATCTATCGGGGCAATGACGGCCGCTACTACTGCAAGCGCGACGACGGGACCGAAGGCACCATCATCGGCGGCCTGGCGGGCGGCGTGCTCGGGAACATCATCGCCCCGGGCGGCTCGAAGACGCTCGGCACCATCCTGGGTGCGGGCGCGGGTGCGCTGGGCGGACGCGCCATCGACCGCAACAGCGTCGAATGCGACTAGGCGGAAGGCTTCCGGCGCGCGACAGGCTCGCGCGCCGGAGTTTCCCTCATCAGAAGCGCGTGCGCACCCCGACTGCGTAGAGGCTGTCGTCGGTGCGGGTGTCGCGCCACAGGAAATCCTGGTCGATGTAGCTGCGATAGCGGGACCGCAGGATGTTGCTGCCCTCGACCGTCAGGGTGACGTTCTTGTTGATGTCGTAGCCCACGCTGAAGTCCAGGCGGCCGTTGGGCCGGACGTAGTTCAGCCAGGTCTCCGTGCCGACCGGCCGGACGTCGCCCGCGCCCGAGCGGTCCTCGTCGAAATACTTCGAGCGATAGGTGTAGACGACGCGGGCCGAGATTCCGTTGCGGTCGTACAGCAGGCCGGCGTTGAAATTATACTTCGACACGCCTTGCAGGGTGTAGCCGGCCAGCGGATCATCGCCCCCGATCTTGGAATCGGCGAGGGTGAAGTTGCCGAAGGCGCCGAAGCCGGCAAGGTCGCCCGGCAGGAACGAGAAGAAGGTCTGGGCGCTGACCTCGATGCCCTTCAGCTTGGCACTGCCGACGTTGCGGGGGCGCGAGATGTTGTAGACGATGCCGTCGATCTCTTCGGCCGTCACGCCGTCGACGACGCGATCGCTGATGTCGCGGTAGTAGCCGGCGATCGCGAAATACCCGTCGTTCCAATAATATTCGAACGTGGCGTCGAAGCTGTCCGACTTCTGCGGGCGCAGGTCCGGATTGCCGCCGGAGCCGCTGTTGCGGATGTTCGGGTTTGTCGAGACGATGTAGTTGAGACCCGGGTTGAGCGACGCGAAGCTCGGCCGCGCGATGGTGCGTGCATAGGTAGCGCGTAGCTGGAGCCCGCCGCCAAGCTGCAGTCGCGCGCTGGCGTTGGGCAGCCAATCGGTGTCGCTGTTCGAACTGGTGGTCGTCACCGGCGAGCCGCTGACGACCCCGGTGCCGGTGATGTCCCGGTCCGTGCGCGTGTACCGGACGCCGAGCTTGCCATCGAGAACCACTGGGCCGCTGCCGAACGGCACTTCGTACCCTGCCTGGACATAGCCGGCATAGCTATTCTCCCCGACGTTGAACTCACGCGTGGGGTCGAATGCAGGCTGGCCGTCCGGCGCGCCGAAGAAGTCCCGGATCGTGGCCTGGCCGGAATCCGACAGCAGATAGTCGCGGGAGGGGAGCAGGAAGGGGGCCCCGTTGTTGATCTGCGGAATGCCCGCCGCGCGCTCCAGCGGCAGGTCGATCGCCGTGATCGGCGTTGCGAACGAGCCTCCCGGCGGCGCGACGCCCAGTTGCACCTGCTGGAAGCGGGCGCTGCGATCGGCATAGCGGGCGCCGAGCTCGATCGTCTTCAGGATCGTGTCGGTCTCGTACGTCGCATCACCCTTGACCGCGAACAGGCCGCCGCTGGAGCGCACATAGTCCTGGAACAGGGCGTTAATGAAGGTGAGGCCGCGTGCATCCGCCATTGGGTTGCCCGGCGCGGTGACCGTCGCGGTCTGATCGTCATTCACCAACGCGAGCGTCGCCTCCGGCACCCGCTTGCCGATGTCGACGATGAAGTTCTCATTGTTGACGATCGACCGTTCGTAGCTGACGTCGACGTTCGCCTTCAGCCGGTCGCGGTCGAAGCGGAAGCCGCCTGCCGCGAGCCAGGTGTCGGTGCGATTGTTGTGCGCCTGGGTGGAGCTGAACGCCTCCAGGTTGTTGAACGTCGCGGAATTGAAGCCGCACAGCTGCTGCTGCGTGATCTGCGTGGGGTCGGTGGTGGCGTTCGGGTTGAAGCCGTCCGGCCCGACGTTCGCCGTGAAGCAGTTGTCGCTGCGCACGATGTTGGAGACGCTCTCCGCCGTCCCCA
This sequence comes from Sphingomonas sp. MJ1 (PH-R8), assembly GCF_048058635.1. Classification (NCBI taxonomy): domain Bacteria; kingdom Pseudomonadati; phylum Pseudomonadota; class Alphaproteobacteria; order Sphingomonadales; family Sphingomonadaceae; genus Sphingomonas; species Sphingomonas sp. MJ1 (PH-R8). The sequence continues at coordinate 110,242 of NZ_JBBEFX010000011.1, read as the reverse complement.
GCCGATATTCGTAGAAGCCGGTCGAGAACTTGCTGCGGTAGGCCGAATATAGGCCGTCGATGTAGATTTCGAGGCTGGGCGTCGCCTGCCACTGGATCGAGCCGTTGGCCTGCGGCCGCTGATAGCGGCCGTATTCGTTGAGGCCGCCCGTCGAGATCGGCAGCAGAATGCCTTCGCTGCTGCCGCTGCCGGCGCGCCGCTCCGCCACATAGTTGTACGGGCGGTTGAACGGGATGTCGTACCAGGAGACGTTGAGCAGCGCCCCGATCTCGCCGATGCTGGTGTCCCAACGATCGGTGGCAAGGAAGCTCACCTGCGGCCCCAGCTTCTCCACGTTGGACGGATAGTTGAGCTTGCCGCTGATCGCGATCGTCGGCTCGGTATAGTTGAACGGCTTGTTGAGGCGCAGGTCGATGGTACCGGCGACGCCACCCTCGATCAGGTTCGCGGTGTTCGACTTGTAGACGTCCAGCCGCGCGATTGCCTCGGCCGGCAGATCTTGGAAAGCAAAGGTGCGTCCATCGGCTGTGAAGATCTCACGCCCGTCGAGCGTGGTGAGAATGTCGCCGAGGCCGCGGATTAGCGGGTTCTGGATCTCGTTGTTGCCGCCCACCGTCACCTGAACGCCCGGCACGCGCTGAAGCGCGGCGGCAGTCGTGGGATCGGGGAACTTGCCGATGTCCTGCGCGACGATCGAATCCACGACCTGGGCTGCCGTCCGCTTGATCTCGGCCGCGCGCGCGAGGCTGGCGCGGATACCGGTGACGACGATTTCGGAGCCATCGTCGGCGGCAGTCGCATCACCAGCCTGGTCCGGCGCCTCGGCGGGCGAGCCGGCCGTCGACTGGGCTGTGCCTGCAGCGGCGCCATCCTGGCCGTTGGCTGGCGTGGTACCTTCCTGCGCCGCCTGGGCATGGGCGTGGCCAGCAATGGCAAGGGCGATCACGGACGCGGTAAACGCGGGAATCCTGCGCATGCATACTCTCCTGAACTCCCGGCGTGTCGGTCAGGGACCTCCGCCGGTTCTTGTCGGATACTACGCCGCTGCTGCCATCGGTTCAAGCATACTTGTCATACTATATGAGCCGCTCACATGGTCGAGTGCGTCGCAACAGCGTCGGAGTCTACGCGCGTTGCTTCCTGAGAACCGAAGCAGCCGGCGCCGCCGGATGAGCAGCGTGCGCGCGCCATTCAGGCGGGGCGGCCAGGAGCATCAGGAAGGGGGCGCAGAACGGCCGAACAGGTTCTTCGGCCCGGGCTGTTGCTGCCGCTCAGTCCGCGGCCGCACCCTGTTCAGCCGTGGGGGCCTGTTGCCGAAGGAAGGCGATCACGTCGGCGCGGTCGACGCCGTTCGGCATCCCTGCATAGATCATCGAAGTGCCCGGTGCGAACCGCTGTGGGTTCCGGAGCCAGGCGTCGAGTCGCTCGGGCGTCCAGGTCCCGCCGATCGCCTCCAGTGCGGCGGTGTAGCCGAAGCGGCGACTGCCGGCGGCGACCGGGCGTCCCACGACGCCGTGGAGGTTCGGTCCGTTGCGGTCGCCGCCGCCCGGAGCAACGGTGTGGCAGGCGGCGCACTGGCGGAACAGCCGCCGGCCCTGCGCGACGTCTGCTTGCGCGAGCCGCTCGACAAGAGGGGCGCGGGATCGCGCGTCCGCCCGGCGCGGATCGCTGCTGGACCCGTCACAGGCGGCGGGGACGGCGAGCACGGCGATCGCGATCCACCGGGGCAGCATGCGGCGACCGGCGGCTCGCCGGCCGTGCTCTCCGGTGTGCCATTTCTGCGCGCTGTCGGTGCGACGAAAACCGCTCATTGCGCAGCCATAGGGAGTCGCAAAGCGCGTGGCGAGGGATCCCTGGCGGCCTGGCCGGCTTGTCACGCTTCTGTAACGTTCCTGTCACCGAGCTGTCCCCGGAATCGCATCAACGTGTCACCTCCGCTGCCTAGGAGGGCCGCCGAGGCCGATGGGGGAACGTCCTCCGATCGGTCGCGCCTGTCCTGCAAGCCCCGGGGTTTTTCCCGGAACGGAGATTTCATGGCCGACCTGAAGCGCATGAGCCTGATCCTGCTGACGAGCTGCGCCGCGGTGGCGCTGGCCGGCTGCGACGGTTCCTCGAGTGTGGCATCGCCTGGCGAGGGCACCGTAGTGATCCCGGGAACGCCGACCCCGACGCCGACCCCTCAGCCCACGCCGACCCCGACGCCCGGCACGCCGGCCGCGGACTGCCCGACCGGCACCAGCAACGTCGGCGTCATCGGCAACTATCGCAGCTGCCGCCTGCCGTCGCAGATCACCTCGGCGCTGTCGCTGCCGAAGGTCGCAGGCGTCGCCTATGAGATGAACGGCCGCGTCGACGTGGGCGTCGACATCGGCGGTGCAGGCAATGCTCCGGGCGGCGTCAGCGCGACGCTGACCATCGCGCCGGGCGCGATCGTCTATGCAAAGGCCGACGGCGACAACGACTTCCTGGTGGTCAACCGCGGCTCGCGCCTGGTTGCCGAGGGCACCGAGACCCAGCCGATCATCTTCACCGCGCAGCAGAACCTGACCGGCGAAGTGACCGACGAGACGCAGGGCCTGTGGGGCGGCATCATTCTCGCCGGCCGTGCGCCGATCTCGAACTGCAACGCCACGGTCTCGCCGGGTACGGCGCAGTGCGAGAACGTCGTCGAAGGCACCAGCACCGCGCTGTACGGCGGCGCGACGCCCACCGACAACAGCGGCACCATCCGCTACGTCCAGATCCGCTACTCGGGCACCATCATCAGCCCCAACAACGAACTGCAGGGCCTGACGCTGGGCGGCACCGGTTCGGGCACCGCCATCGACCACGTCCAGGTGCACAACAGCTCGGACGACGGCATCGAGATCTTCGGCGGCCGCACCAACCTGCGCTACCTGGTGATGACCGGCGCCGATGACGACGGCCTGGATACCGATGTGGGTTGGCAGGGCTTCGTCCAGTTCCTGCTCGCGATCCAAAAGCCGAACAACACGCAGAGCGACACCTACGCGACGGAGATCGACTCCAACGGCAACGAGGACGTGCTGCCGCGCCAGCGCTACAACCTCGCCAACTTCACCTTCGTGCATACGTCGAGCGGCGTGAATGCGGCGATCCGTATCCGCGGTGGTGCCGACGCACGCTTCGTCAACGGCATCGTCGTCAGCCCGGTCGCCTGCCTGAACATCGTCGCCGGCGCCGATGCCAGCGGCAAGACCACGATCCGCCCGGCCAACCCGGCGCTCGAGGATCAGGGCCCGCCGATGTTCGACTCGGTGCTGTTCGGCTGCGCGAACCCCTATGCGGAGACCACGGTCAACAACATCACCGTCACCAGCGCCGAACAGCGCGCGGTGTTCACGGCCGGCACGAACAACCTGGAGAATGGTTCGGGCCTGCTGTCCAACACCTACTTCCCGGCCGGTGCCGCGCTTTCGGCGACGCCGTTCGACGCCTCCACCCTCAACCCGACGGGCACCAGCTTCCTGGTGAAGACCAGCTACGTCGGTGCGGTGAACGGTGCGAACGACACCTGGTACCGTGGTTGGACCTGCAGCTCGAACCGGGCGGCATTCGCGACCAGCGCCAGCTGCACCGCGCTTCCCAACTAAGACCGATGGGCGGGGGACGTTCGCGTCCTCCGCCCCACATCTCCTGACCAGACCGCCGGGGCAGCAGCCATGAAGAAGACCGTGTTCCTGACCACTCTGCTCGCCTCGACAGCCTGGGCGCTGCCGGTCCAGGCGCAGACCACCACCACGCCTGCGACCCCGCCGGCCGGAACCACCGTCTCCCCGGACGCGGGTGCGCCCGCCGAACCGGAGGTCGACGTGTCGACGCCGGGCGCGGACATGGGCGGCGAGATCGTGGTGGTCGGCCGCAACATTCCCGACGCCGTTCGCGCGACCCCGCAGGTCGTGAACGTCCTCTCCACCGCCGACATCGCGCGGACCGGCGAAGGCGACATCGCCGGCGCGCTGCAGCGGGTGACCGGCCTTTCGGTCGTAGGCAACGGCTTCGTCTATGTCCGTGGTCTGGGTGACCGCTATTCGTCGTCGCTGCTCAACGGATCTCCGCTGCCCAGCCCCGAGCCGCTGCGCCGCGTGGTGCCGCTCGACATCTTCCCCACCAACGTCATCGCCTCTGCGCTGGTGCAGAAGAGCTATTCCGTGAACTATCCCGGCGAGTTCGGCGGCGGCGTGGTGAACCTGACCACCCGCGCCGTCCCCGAGGAGACCTTCCTTCAGATCGGCGGCTCGCTCAGCGCCGACACGGTCACGACCAGCGAACTCGGCTATGTCTATGATGGCGGCCGCTACGACTGGACCGGCTTCGACAGCGGCGAGCGCGACGTGCCGGGCTTCGTCAACGGTGCGGGTGCCGACGGCACCTCGCTGACGCCGGCGCAACTCACCCAGATGTCGAACGCGCCGACGACGCTGCTTCAGGAGAATGCGCAGCTTCCGGCGAATTATTCCGCCGAGATGAGCTTCGGCACGGCCAAGGATGTGGGCGCCACGCGCATCGGCGTGATCGCGGCGGCGGGCTTCAGCAACACCTGGCGCACCCGCGACGCGGTGCAGCAGGTTACCGACAGCCCCGACGCGATCCTGCTGCGCGACTTCCATACCGTGCTGACCGACAACCGCGCGATCCTGAGCGGATTGCTGGGCCTAGGCGCCGAGTTCGGCGAGAACCGCATCCGCTTCACCAACCTCTATGTCCACGACACGCTGAAGCAGGGGCGGCTGTCGCGCGGCTCGACCGCGAACATCGGGACGCTGCCCAACGGCATCGATCCCTTCATCACCCAGAACACGAACTGGTTCGAGCGGCAGCTGATCGACAGCCAGCTCGTCGGCGAGTTCAAGCTGGGCGACGTCTCGCTCGACCTGCGCGGCGCCTACGCCAACACGCAGCGCAACGCGCCGTACGAGCGCGCCTTCACCTACCAGTACAACGAGGGGCTGGAGCGCTACACCAACAACCTGTCCGGGCTCCAGTCGGCCAGCGTCGCGTTCAGCGAGCTCGACGAGGACCTGTGGTCTGGCCAGGCGAACGTCAGCTGGAAGGTCCCCGCGGCGCGGGAGATCATTCTGTCGGCGGGCTATGCGTACAACGACACTGACCGGGACTCGACGCGCTACACCTTCCAATATTCGGCCGCCAACAACGGCGCGCTCGATCCGGTGATCTCGCAGCTACGGCCGGACTATCTGCTGTCCGACTATACGGTGCTCACCAACGGCATCTATCTGCGCAACACCTCCACGGGGCAGGGCGCAGCCGCCTATAGCGCGAGCCTGCGCGTACATGCCGGCTATGCACAGGCCGAAGCGGAAGTCCTGGACGGCCTGCGCGGTACGCTGGGCGTCCGCTACGAGGATGCGGTGGAAGAGGTGCTGCCGTCCGGCGGCGCTGCCGGCACCCGGCTTGCCAATGATTACTGGCTGCCGGCCGCCACGATCACCTGGAACTTCGCCGAGGACATGCAGCTGCGGCTCCATGCCTCCAAGACGCTCGCGCGGCCGCAGTTCCGCGAACTCGCGCCCCAGCTCTACCAGGATTTCGAGAGCGACCGCCTGTTCTTCGGCAACGTGTTCCTGAAGGACTCGCAGCTTTACAACGGCGAAGCTCGCTTCGAATGGTATTTCGCGCGCGACCAGCGGCTCTCGCTTGCCGGCTTCTACAAGAAGATCGACGATCCGATCGAGGCCGTGGCGTTCTTCCCGGCGGGCACGGACACGCTCCAGACGGGCTTTGCCAACGCTCCGTCCGCACGGCTGTTCGGCGGCGAGGTGGAGTTCCAGAAGTACCTGCCGCTCGCCAGCCTCGGTGGGGACTTCTTCGCGACCCGCCGCCTCGTGCTGATCGCCAACTACACCTACACCGACTCCAAGATCAAAGCCGACGACAGCCTGATCGCGAGCCCGCTCCAGTCGGGCACCGAGCCGGTGCTCCGCCCGGCCAACGTGCTGTTCCAGGACGGTGCGCCGCTGGTGGGCCAGTCGGACCATCTGGTGAACCTGCAGTTCGGCATCGAGGATACCGAGCGGCTTTCCCAGCTGACGGTGCTGTTCAACTATGCGAGCGATCGCGTCACCAACCGCGGTCCCGTGGGCGGCGGCGGCGGCGTGCGCCTTCCCGACCTGGTGGAGCGTCCCGGCATTCGCCTGGACGTGGTGGGCCGGCAGGGCATCGTCGTCGCTGGCAAGACCATCGAGCTGAAGGCGGAGGCTCGCAACCTGACCGGCACCCGCTATCGCGAGTCGCAGACCTTCTCGGAAGGCCAGCGAGTCGACATCAACAGCTATCGCCTCGGCCGCATCTTTTCGCTGGGTGCGAGCATCACCTTCTGATCGACGGGGCCGGAAGTAGCGCTAACGACCTTGCGAAGTGAGTGGCAAGAACCGGCCCAATCGCTGTCATCGAATCTCCACCGATCGCGTGCATGGAAGAGGGACTCGCGGGCACTTCTGGAGTATATAACGCAGGTGAGTGTCGCGTGAGCTGAGGAGGGACATACTCGCGCGGTGGGTGCGGTTCGCCGGCACCGCCAATGGAGAGTACGATGCAGAGGGAAGACGACCTTCAGTATTACTACAAGCGCGCGGAGACCGAGCTGGAGCGGGCGCAGAGCGCGGTGGATCCGGCTGCGGTGAAGGCGCACTATCTGCTCGCGGGCTATTATCTCGACCGGGTGTACAACCGCGAGCTTCCCGCAGGTCATGGCCGCTAAGCAGGGCCCGAGCCCGGAAGAGCTGGAGCGCCAGGCGCTCGGCGCCCCGTCGCTGGCGGAGGCTCAGGCGATCGCCCAGCACGCCGACCAGCTCCGGCGGCGCAGCGGCACAGGGTCGCTGCTGCCGCGCGGCCTGCTGTCGCCCATTTTCCGGAACTGACTGCGACCGGTTCCGCTTGGGAACCGCTCACCAGCTCCAGGGGCGCTCCCGAAACCATTTGGTGAGCACATATTTGGTGCCCGCGCGCACCTTCATGCCGTGGTGGATCGTCGACGGGTTGCACGACCCGTCCGGCCGCTTGTTGTTCCAGGCGAGCAGCTTGCCGGTTTCCGGCTGGACGATCTTGTCGATCGCCTTGAACCGCGTCGCGCCGCCTGCCTCCGGCTCGTTGAGGTAGAGCATGACCGTCCAGGTACGGTTTCCCGCCACTCCGCAGTATCGCTGGAAGTCGACGCCGCTCGGCTCGAAATAGTCGGTGTGGGCCTTGAACTCCTGGCCCACGGCGTAGCGCTGGCCCTGCAGCGGCTCCCCATGCGCAGGATCGATGCCGCAGAAGCGATGGATTCGCGCCTCTACCTCCGCGACCTCGGGATCGAACCGGTCGAGGTCGCAGGTCTCGCTGGTGCGGAATGCCGCGTCGCCGTTGGAGTCGGAGATGGTGGAGGGCCGGCGCTGAGCGTCGATCCGGGCGATCATCGCGGCGCAGATTTCCTGGGGCAGGAAGTCGCGGACCATGAACAGCGTGAGCTTGGGGCTGGGGACCCGCTGGACGCCCGGATGCGAGAGAATGTACGCGATGATCGGTTCCGCCGGAAAGCCGGAGCCGAGCGAAGGGGAGGCCAACGTCTGCATGAGGGTGTCTCCTGCCAAAGTCGGGGCCGCGTTTCCAGCCGCAGGCGACCACGGGGCAGGGACATTCTTTGCACGTGATGTGCGACACGCGCTTGACGAAGTTCGCCGACCCCGTCTAAGCGGCCGGCTTCGCGGCGACCGTAGTTCAATTGGTTAGAGCGCCGGCTTGTGATGCCGGAAGTTGCGGGTTCAAGTCCCGTCGGTCGCCCCACTCCTTTCCCTGACACGCGGATATTCAGCCAGTGCAGACCGACTGGGGCTTCCCCGATTTCGACGATCACGAAGGCGTGCATCTCTTCTCGGATCGGGAAACCGGCCTGCAGGCGGTGGTCGCGGTCCACTCCACGAAGCTGGGTCCGGCCGCAGGCGGGGTGCGCTTCTGGCACTATGCCGATAGCGCTGCTGCGATCACGGACGCGCTGCGCCTGTCGCGCGGCATGAGCTACAAGAACGCGATGGCCGGCCTGCCGCTGGGCGGCGGCAAGGGCGTCGTGCTGGCCGACTCGGCACGCACCAAGACTCCGGAAATGCTCCAGGCATTCGGCCGCGCGGTCGAGTCGCTGGGCGGCCGCTACATCACGGCCGAGGACGTCGGCATTTCCGAAGCGGACATGACCGCCATCGCCAAGGCGACGCGCTACGTCTCCGGCCTTCCGGCAGAGGGCGAGAACGTCGGCGGCGATCCGGGTCCGTACACGGCCAAGGGCGTGTACCTGGGCGTCCGTGCCGCAGCCCAGCGTGCGCTGGGTGCCAGCGACATGAAGGGCGTTCGCGTCGCGGTCCAGGGCCTGGGCAGCGTCGGTGGCCGGCTGGCGGAGATGCTCGCCGCCGACGGCGCCGTGCTGACGGTTGCCGATGTGGATGCAGCCCGTGCGCAGCGCTTCGCGGACGCGCATGGTGCCACCGTGGCGGCTCCGGACGCAGTGCTGACCAGCGAGGTCGACATCGTCAGCCCGAACGCGCTGGGCGCGATCCTGGACGCAGCGACGATCGAGGCGCTCCGCTGCAAGGCGGTTGCAGGCGGCGCCAACAACCAGCTGGCAACCCATGCGGACGGTGCGCGCCTGCACGGCCGCGGCATCCTCTATGCGCCCGATTATGTCATCAACGCGGGCGGCATTATCAACGTCGCGCTGGAGTATCTGGGGCAGGGCGACCGCGCCGAGGTCGATGCGCGCATCGGCCAGATCCCGGAGCGACTGGTCGAGGTCTGGGACGAAGCGGAGCGCACCGGCTCCTCGCACGCCGAGGTCGCGGACCGCCTGGCGCAGCGCCGCATCGGGCGCTGAGGCCGGCCCGCCGGTCTTCCGGCGAACTTGGAGCGATCGCTGGCCCGGGCCACGGCCTTTGCCGAGGTTCCGCCCGTATGCCGAGCTTCGCCAGCACGACGGCAAATGGCGGGCCTGCGGTTCCCGCCGCACCAGTTTGACCCGGCGCAATGTTGTGGAAAGCGCCATCGCCGAATAAGCGCAGGCCTCGGGGTGACGCCCCGGGCAATTTCGCTTAACCCTTGTGGCTGATCGTGCCGACCCTCCACGCCTTTGCCAATCCGACGCGCTTCCTGTCGATCGCCCGTCCGCTGACGCCGGTGCTGCTGGCGCTGGGCGCGGCGTTGCTGCTGTTCGGCAGCTGGGCGGGGCTGACCCAGACGCCGCCCGACTATCTGCAGGGTGAGACGGTCCGCATCCTCTACATCCATGTCCCCGCCGCCTGGCTGGGCATGGGCGGCTGGACCGGCATTGCCGTCTCCAGCATCGTCTATCTCGTCTGGCGGCATCCGCTGGCGGCGATCGCCGCGCGCGCGGTGGCGCTGCCGGGCGCGGTGTTCGCGGGGCTGTGTCTCGCCACCGGTTCGATCTGGGGGCGGCCGACCTGGGGCACCTGGTGGCAGTGGGACGGACGGCTGACGTCGATGCTGCTGCTGTTCTTCGTCTATCTGGCCTATCTGGCGCTCTCGCGCGCCGATGCCGAGCGGGACGGGGACGGGCGCATCCCCGCCCTGTTCGGGATCGCCGGCACCGCGCTGCTGCCGATCATCCGCTATTCGGTGATCTGGTGGCGCACGCTGCACCAGGGACCGAGCATCACGCTCACCAAGTCGAGCGTGGACAACAGCATCCTGTGGCCGCTGGGCTTCACGCTCGCCGGCTTCTCGCTGCTGTTCGTTGCGATCGTGCTGATGCGGATGCGGGCCGATCTCGCACGCATCAAGGTGGAGGCGCGCCTGCGCCGGATGGCGGCCGCATGAACCCCTGGCCCTTCGTCATCGGCGCCTACGCGCTGACCCTTGGCGGCACCGCGGCGATGGCCGCGGCTGCCTGGATCGCCATGCGACGCGCCGAAGCCCAGGCCGAGCGCCAGAGGAAAAAGTGAAGCCCAAGCATCAACGCCTGACCCTGGTGGGGCTTGCCGTCGCCGCCGTCCTCGGCGCGAGCGGGCTCGCACTCTCGGCCCTCCAGGGGGAAGCCGCCTTCTTCTACGCGCCCTCCGACGTCGCCAAGGCCGCGCCGCCCGTCGACCGAGCGGTGCGGCTGGGCGGCATGGTCGCGCCGGGATCCATCCAGCGCCAGCCGGACGGGGTGACGATCGCCTTCACCGTCACCGATGGCGCCGCGCAGGTGCCGGTGCGGTTCAGCGGCATCGCGCCCGACCTGTTCAAGGAGAACTCCGGCGTGGTGGCCGAAGGGCGCTTCCGGCCCGACGGCAGCTTCGTCGCGGACAACCTGCTGGCCAAGCACGACGAGCGCTACATGCCGCCCGAAGTCGCAGGCAAGATGCACAAGAGCGAGACGCTGGAGCCATGATCGCCGAAGCCGGGCTCGCGGCGCTGTGGCTCGCCGCCGCGCTGGCGCTGTTGCAGCTGGTGGCGGCCACGCTTGGGCTGCGCATGACCCGTACGGAGACGGCGGGAGCCGGAGGCGCCGAGCTGATCGGCGCCGTTCGCCCGGTCGCGGTGGTGCAGGGGCTGCTGACCGCCTTTGCCTTTGGCGCGCTGGTGCTGGTGTTCGTCCGCACGGACCTGTCGGTGCTGTTGGTCGCGCAGAACAGCCACTCCGCCAAGCCGATGCTCTACAAGGTGGCCGCGGCGTGGGGGAACCACGAAGGCTCGATGCTGCTGTGGGTCACGGTGCTCGGGCTTGCCGGGGCTGCGATTGCGCTGCTGGAGAAGCGCCTCGACCCACGCACGCTGGTGGCGACACTCGGCGGGCAGGCGGCGATCGCGCTTGGCTTCTTCGCCTTCCTGCTGATCGCGTCCAATCCCTTCGCGCGGCTCGATCCGGCGCCGGCGGAGGGCATGGGGCTCAACCCGCTGCTGCAGGACCCGGGCTTGGCGTTCCATCCGCCGACGCTCTACTTCGGCTATGTCGGCTTGTCGGTGGCGTTCTCCTTTGCCATCGGCGCGCTCGTCACCCGCGATGTCGGCCCGCAGTTCGCGCGCGCGATGCGCCCCTGGGTGCTCGGTGCCTGGATCTTCCTGACGCTCGGCATCACCGCCGGCAGCTACTGGGCCTATTATGAGCTCGGCTGGGGCGGCTGGTGGTTCTGGGATCCGGTGGAGAACGCGTCGCTGATGCCGTGGCTCGCCGCCACCGCGCTGCTCCATTCGGTGACGGTGCTCGCCACCCGCGACGGGCTGCGTGCCTGGACGGTGATGCTGGCGGTGGTCGCCTTCTCCATGTCGATGGTCGGCACCTTTCTGGTGCGCTCCGGCATCCTCACCAGCGTCCATGCCTTCGCGGTCGATCCGAGCCGCGGCAGCTTCATCCTGGCGCTGCTGGTGCTCTACATCGGCGGCGCGCTCACGCTGTTCGGTCTGCGCATCGGCACGGTGCGGCAGGGCACGACGTTCGAGCCGATCAGCCGGGAGGCGGGGCTGGTGCTCAACAACCTGCTGCTGTCGGTGATCCTGGGTATCGTTCTGATCGGCACGCTTTATCCGCTGGTCGCGCAGGCGATGGACGTGCAGCTTTCGGTGGGGCCGCCCTTCTTCAACAAGACCGTGGGGCCGATCGCGCTGCTGCTGGTGGTGGCGCTCGCCGCCGGGCCGCTGCTGCGCTGGCGCCGCGACGACGCGCGGGCGCTCGGCCGGCGGATGCTGGTGCCGGCGGTGGTGACCGGGGTGGTGCTGGTGGCGGTGCTGCTGCTCGCGCCGGAGACCGGCCTACTCTCGCTGCTCGGACTGGCGCTGTCCGCCGGTCTTGCGGTTGCGAGTGTGGCGCCGCTGTGGGGTCGCAACCTGCGCCGGGCGCCGCTGTTCACCTGGGGCATGGTGATTGCGCACCTGGGCGTCGCGGTCAGCCTTGCCGGCATGGCGAGCGAGAGCGCCTTCACCCGCGAGGTGCTGGTCGCCGCCGGTGTCGGTGAGACCCAGGAGGTGGGGCCCTATCGCGTGACGCTGGAAGGCGTCCGTCCGGTGATCGGCCCCAACTGGACCGCCATCGAAGGGCGCATGCGCGTCGAGCGTGGCAGCAGCCGCTTCTGGATCGCTCCGCAGCAGCGCTATTTCGCGGCGCCGCCGACCGAGACGAGCGAGGCGGCGATCACCAGCGCGCTCGACGGCCAGCTCTACGTCGTGCTCGGCCAGGCGAGCGAAGGCGGCCGCCGCCAGCTGCGCCTGTGGTGGAAGCCGCTGGTGACGCTGATCTGGCTGGGCGGCGCGCTGATCGCGATCGGCGGCCTCTTGTCGCTAGTCGGCCGGCTCTGGCGCGAGCGGCGGCCCGGCCACCGCGCGAGGGATGCGGAGGTGCTGGCATGAAGCGGTGGCTGCTGTGGGTGCCCCTGGCCGCATTCGTGGTGCTGGTGATCGTGGTCGCACTCAACCTGCGCCCCACCGACACCACCGTGCGTTCGCGGCTGGTGGGCAAGCCCTTGCCCGCATTCACCCTCGCCGCGTCCGTGCCGGGCAAGCCCGGGCTTTCGGATGCCGCCTTCCGCGACGGCAGGCCGAAGCTGCTCAATGTTTTCGCCAGCTGGTGCGTGCCGTGCCTGGCGGAGGCGCCCAAGCTGCTGCGGCTGAAAGAAGCGGGGGCCGATATCCGCGCGGTGGCGATCCGCGACCGATCGACCGACGTGCAGCGCTTCCTCGCGGAGAATGGCGATCCCTACGCGGCGATCGGCGACGATCCCACCAGCCAGGTGCAGCTTGCGCTCGGCTCGTCGGGCGTGCCGGAGACCTTCGTGATCGACGGCAAGGGGATCATCCGCGCACAGCATATCGGCGACGTTCGCGACAGCGACGTGCCCGAACTGCTCCGCGCGCTGGAGGCGGCGCGATGAGCCGCACGACGCTTGCCGTGCTGGCGCTGCTTCTGGCAGCCCCCGCGCTCGCCCAGTCGGACCTGCCGCCGGCGCCGCTTGCCTATACCCAGCTGCCGGACCCCGCCAAGGAGGCCCAGGCAAAGGCGCTGATGAACACGCTGCGCTGCCTGGTCTGTCAGGGGCAGTCGATCGCCGACAGCGATGCCGAGATGGCCGGCGACATGCGCGCGCTCGTGCGCGAGCGGATCGCAAAGGGTGAGAAGCCCGAAGCGGTGCGCGCCTGGCTGGTCGAACGCTATGGCAGCTATGTGAGCTACGATCCGCCGCTCGATGCCGCGACGCTGCCGCTGTGGATCGCCCCGCTGGTGCTGCTCGCGGCGGGCATCCTGCTCGCGCGGCGCAGCATCCGCCGGCGCAGGAGGGCGTGATGGGCTGGGTGATGCTGGGCCTGCTGGCGCTCGCGTCGGGGCTGCTGCTCTGGCGACTGCGGGTAGCGCCGGCGCTGTGGTCGCTGGTCGGCGCCGCGATGATGCTGGGTGCGATCGGCTATTCGGTGCAGGGCCGGCCAAGCCTCCCCGGTGTTTCGGCCGAAGGGCAGCGCGAACGTCGCACGATCGACCCGAGCCTGAAGGAACTGCGGCAGGCGATGTTCGGCCGCTTCAACTTCGAAGAGAGCTATTTCATCGCCTCGGACGCGCTGCTGTCGTCGGGCGCGGTGGCACCGGCGGCGCAGGTGATGCTGGGCGGTGTGCAGAAGGCGCCCCAGAGTGCGGCCTTGTGGACCTGGCTGGGCATGATGCTGGTGGAAAAGGATGGCGGCACGCTGTCACCCGCCGCCAAGCTCGCGTTCGAGCAGGGGATGCGGCTGGCTCCCGAGCATCCCGGGCCCGCCTTCTTCTATGGCCTGGCGCAGGCGCGGACCAACGACTTCGCCCGTACCCGCGAGCTGTGGATGCGCGCGCTGGCGCTGACGCCGAAGGACGTCTCCTACCGGCAGGACATCGCCGTGCGGCTGGTGCTGGTCGACCGGCTGCTGGCGTTGCAGGCGCGCGAGCGTGCCGCCGGTATCGCGCAGCCGCAGCCGGAATAAGGCTCAGGCGACCAGATAGTCGGTGGACGCCCGCAGCCGCTCGACGTCGCGGCTGGGGGGAAGGCCCATGGTGCGGGCGTATTCCCGGCTGAACTGGGACGGGCTGCCATAGCCCACCTGGAAACCGGCGGTGGCGGCATCGAGCCCGCGCGCGATCATCAGCCGCCGCGCCTCCTGGACGCGAAGCTGGGTGCGGTAGCGCAGCGGGCTGAGCCCGGTGACGGTGCGGAAATGCTGGTGGAGGGCCGAGGGGCTCATGCCCGCGACCTCGGCCAGCGTGTCGATCGATACCGGCTCGGCATAATGGTGGCGCAGCCACTGAAGGGCGCGGTTAAGTTTGTCGCTCTGCGGACCGCCCGCCATCTGCCGCAACAATTGCCCGGCGGGGCCGCGCAACAGGCGCCAGAGCAGCTCGCGCTCCAACAGGGGGGCGAGGGCATCCCGGTCTTCGGGTGCATCGAGCAACGCCAGCAGCCGGCAGGCGGCGTCGATCATCTCGGCGGTGGTCTCGCCCAGGATGAGGCCCGGGATCGGGCGGTCCCCTTGCGAATCCGCAATCGGGTGCTCGGCCACCATCTCGGCGACCCGCGCAGCATCCAGGTGCAGGACGAGGCATAGATAGGGCGCGTCCGCGCTCGCCTGAGTCACTGCGCCGACCACGGGCAGGTCGACCCCGGCGAGCAGGAAGCTGCCCGGATCATAGTAGAACCGGCTCCGCCCCAGCTGCGCTTCCTTGGCACCTTGCGCGACCATGCACAGCGACGGCGCATAGACGGTCGGCGTCGGCGTGGTCACCGCGGCGGATCGTATAAGCGTGACCGAGGGAAGTGCGGTTTCCTGGAAGCCGTCTTCCGGAGCGTGGCGCGCGATCAGCGCGGCAAGATCGGTGATGCGGTGCATGGCTGCCTTGCTTCCACGCGGAAGCTGCCTGCGCAAGCCGCCGAACGTCCGGATGCAGGATCGTGCAAGCATCCCGGACTTCGCGTCTACCGCCTCTCGCGCCCGATCACGCAAAAAGGGTGCGGGCCAGCGACGATCGCTGGCGGATGGAGGAAGCACCATGTCCGACCTGAACGAGAAGACGATCCTGATCACCGGCGCCAGCAGCGGCATCGGCGAGGCGACCGCCCGCCTGCTGGCCGGTACCGGCGCCCGCCTGATGCTGGGCGCCCGCCGGACCGATCGCCTGGAGCGGCTTGCCGCCGAGATCGAAGCGGCCGGTGGCACCGTCGCGTGGCAGCGGCTCGACGTCACCGAGGCGGCCAGCTTCGCCAGCTTCGTGGACGCGGCGGTGGAGCGCTATGGCCGCGTCGACGTGCTGGTGAACAATGCGGGCATCATGCCGCTGTCGCCGCTCGCGGCGCTGAAGACCGACGAGTGGAACCGGATGATCGACGTCAACATTCGCGGCGTCCTGAACGGCGTTGCTGCCGCACTGCCGGGTTTTGTCGAGCAGGGCTCGGGCCAGTTCGTGAACGTCGCCTCGCTCGGCGCACATTATGTGGTGCCGACCGGCGCCGTCTATTGTGCGACCAAGTTCGCGGTGTGGGCGATCACCGACGGCATCCGCCGCGAGCACGACAACATCCGCGCCACGATCATCTCGCCGGGCGCAGTCGAATCCGAACTCGCGGACGCCATCACTCACCCGGAGACGGCCAAGGCGATGGAGGCCTTCCGTGCATCGATCCTGAAGGCGGACGCGATCGCCCGTGCGATCCTGTTCGCGGTCAGCCAGCCGGGCGATGTCGACGTCAGCGAGATCATCGTACGGCCGACCGCCAGTGACGCCATCTAGGTCCGTCCCGCTGCCGCTCGTCCTGGAGAAAGGGCGAGCGGCACGTCTCAGGAGGCGGCGGCAGAGATCGCGAGGCCCGCGCGTCGTCGATGGGCGGCGATGCAGGTGAGCACACTGGCGACCACCAGCACGAACGCGGCCGACTCGAGGAGAGTCGGGAGGCGCCGTTCCCAGACAAAGGCGTAGAGCAGGCCGAACAAGGTCTCGAACAGGATCATCTGGCCGACGAGCGTGAGCGGCAGCAGCCGGCTCATCCGGTTCCAGAGCAGGTTGCCGCCGATCGACGCAAGAAGCGCAACCGCGATCGAGACGCCGGCATATTCGAGCCAGGCCTGGGGCGTGTGGTTCAGCGGCTCGAACAGGAGCGTGACCGGGATCAGGGCCGTTGCCTGGAGCCCCGTGACGACACCGGTCAGCAGGTTCCAGTCCTGTGCGGAGACGTGCGCGAAGCGGCTGAGCGAACGGGTGTTGCCGATGGCATAGGCGGTCCACGACGCCAGCGCTCCGATGGCGAACAGGAGCCCCGTGACCGCGCCTGCAGCCGGTGCGGCGATCGCCTGCCAGCCGATGCAGACGGCGCCTGCGACGCACAGCAGGAGGGAGGGCACGAGCTTTCGCAGCGGCACCGCGCCGGAATCACGGCTGCCGATGATCGTCACCGGGACCGGGAGGAAACCGAGCACGAGCGACGTCATGGCGATGCCGCCCGTTTGCACCGCGGTCGACAGCAGCACGTAATAGAGCGTGTTGCCCGCCAGCGAGAGCCAGGCAAGCGACAGCCAGCCACGCGCCGGCACCGCCGCGACCAGGCTACGCCAGCGGGAACCGACCAGCGCGGCCGAGATGAGGCCGAAGGCGAGATACCGCCCGATCGCGAGTTGCAGGGGGGTGAACGCCCGCACGAGATCGGGAGCAAGAAACACCAGGCCCCAGAGCGCCCCGGCTCCCATGCCACAGGCGACCCCTAGAATGGTCCTGTTGGTGCCGGGCGAACCGGCCGCGGTGCTGATCATCGTCCTCCTCGTCGCGAACACCGCGCGGAATAGCACCACCTGCCTGAGGTTTTTGCGCTTGTGCCTGGCGTTGGATGCAACAAAAACTCGCGCATGGCCCAAGCGAATGCCCTTCGCCGACGCGTCCTCGACGCGTTCGACCGTGCGATCCTCCGCATCCTCCAGCGGGACAACCGCACTCCGCAGCGTACCATCGGGGAGGCGGTGAACCTCTCGGCAGCGGCGGTGCAGCGGCGGGTGGCAGCGATGGAGAAGGCCGGGATCATCGAGCGCAACGTCGCGATCGTCGATACGCGCGCGGTGCAGATGGGGATCACCGCGATCGTCGAAGTCCAGCTTGCGGACGAGCGCTCCCGTACCGTCGACGCCGCCAAGGCGCTGTTCCGCGATGCGCCGGAGGTGCAGCAATGCTATTATGTGACGGGCGGCATCAGCTTCGTTCTGGTGATCGTCGCGGCCGACATGGTCGCCTATGATGGAATCAGCCGGCGGCTGTTCTCCGAAAACGACGCAATTGCCAGCTTTCGCAGCCTGATCGCACTGGACCGGGTGAAGTTCGGGACGGAGATCATGATCCCGGACGCCGCCATGGTGCCCGCGCCGGGTCGCTGCTAGCGAGAGCGGCCAGAGACGAAAAGGGGAGGGAGACGATGCGAATCGGCCGGCGCGAACTATTGGCGGCGGGCATGGCGGGAACGGCGGCATCCGCCCTGCCGGCGTTTGCCCAGGCGGGGAACGGCGCGCGCGAACCGGTGCTCGCGCAGACGCCGCCGATGGGCTGGAACAGCTGGAACAGCTTTGCCACCACCATCACCGAGGCGCAGGCACGAGAGACCGCCCGCATCATGGCCGACAAGCTGCTGCCGTTCGGCTATGACGTCTTCACCGTCGACATCCAGTGGTACGAACCCAACGCCGCCAGCTACACCTATAATGCCAAGCCGGTGCCGGCGATGGACGGCAACGGCCGGTTGCTGCCGGCGCCGAACCGGTTCCCCTCCAGCGCGAACGGGCGCGGGTTCGCGCCACTCGCGGCGGAGGTCCATGCCCTGGGCCTCAAGTTCGGCGTCCACCTTATGCGCGGCATCCCGCGCCTGGCCGTCGAGCGCAACCTTCCGGTGCTGGGCACCCAGGTCCGCGCCGCCGACATCGCCGACACCAGCAGCACCTGCTCCTGGAACCCGGACATGTACGGCGTCGACATGACCAGACCGGGCGCACAGGCCTATTACGACAGCGTCTTCCGCCTGTTCGCGTCCTGGGGCGTGGACTTCGTCAAGATGGACGACATGAGCCGCCCCTATGATGCCCATGCGCTGGAGATCGAGGCGGCGCACAAGGCGATCGCCGCGAGCGGCCGGCCGATGATCCTGAGCCTGTCGCCCGGTGAAACGCCGGTCACCCGCGGCGAGCACGTGCGTCGCTTTGCGCAGATGTGGCGGATCAGCGACGACTTCTGGGACGAATGGCCGCTGCTGGAGGCGCAGTTCACCCGGCTGGAGAACTGGAACCCGTGGCGGCGACCCGGCGGCTGGCCGGACGCCGACATGCTGCCCCTCGGCCGGCTGGCGCTGGGCGAGCGGGATACCAAGTTCACGCCCGACGAGCAGCGGACGCTGATGACGCTCTGGTCGATCGCACGTTCGCCGCTCATCATGGGCGGGGACCTCAGGCACTTGGACGCTCCGACACTGGCGTTGCTGACCAACCGCGAGGTGCTGGCGGTGAACCAGGCGAGCACGGACAATCGGCCGCACTTCCTGGCGGACGGCGTGCGGGTCTGGTCCGCGCGGCCAGCGGACGGCGGCGGCCGCTATGTCGCGCTGTTCAACACTGGCAAGGAGGCGCGGGAGATCAGCCTGCCGTTCCGCGAACTCGGGTTCAGCGGCAGCCAGCCGGTGCGCGACCTGTGGGAAGGCAAGGCGCTGGCGCCCGAAAAGGACCGGCTCATCCGTCGTATCCCTTCGCACGGTGCCGGGCTCTACCGGGTCGGCTGAGTCCGCCCGGTCGAGCCCTGCGCGCGCACCGCCGCGACCCCCTGCAGGATGTTGTCCACCACGAACTCCGGCGCCTCGTGCGGCAGGCCGTGCCCGGCGGTGGCGGCGATATTCTGGTGCGCGTTGAAGGAAAGCGTCAGGAACTGCTTCTGCATGCGCTGGCTCGACTCCTCCAATCGGATGGCGAGCGGCTCCGAAAGCCCGGGCACCATGCGAAAGCGCTGGCTGTGCGTCGCCACGATCACCGGCTTGTCGCCCAGCGTCTTCAACTGACGCGCCGCTGCCGCACTCGCGCGCCAGTCGAGCCGTTCCTCGTTGCGGTTCGGATCCTCGATCATGGCGGAGAGAAAGGTGCGCACGTCGGTCAGCGGCTTCTCCTCCCCGGGCCTGGCACTGGGCAGCATCGCAAGCCAGGTCGTCATCTGGTCCGGATGGGTCGAAGAGACGAGCACCAGCCCGGCCGTATCGACCGGAAAGCGGCTCGCGAACACCTGCGCATGGAGACCGCCGATTGAGTGGCCGACCAGCAGAAACGGACCCCGAACCCCCGCTTCTTGTAGCACGGCGTGCAGATCGTTCGCCGCATCCAGGCTTGTCCGGATCGGCTCCGGCGATCGGTCGCTGCTGCCCAAGCCGGCGCGATCATAGAGGCAGATACGTGTCACGGGTGCGATCCGCGCCGCGATCCGTTGCCACCCTGCGTCTTCGACAGGTGCGGTACCCATGCCCGCATCCACCACCGCCGTGGGCTCGCCGGCACCCTGGCATTGTAGCCGGATCGCGCGCCCCCCAACGTCAAACCGGCCGTCAACTTCCGCGGGTGTTGTCGCGGTCCCCGCCAGCGCTAGCGACGCAAGAAGGGCGGCAAGCAGGTCGTGCATCGGTGCGGGCTCCCGGGTGGACGCCGCAATCTACGCCGACGCCAACGGCGCAAACAACCGGTCTCAACCCGGGCGGGGGGAAACGCCGCCACCCGAAGGCGGCGGCGCCGTACCTAGTTCGCTCCGCGGCCGGTCTTTTCCTGCAGCGCATCGATGCGCTTGGAAGCCTCCGCCTTGGAGAGGCCTTGGTCGAATTCCTCGCCGGCCTCTACGCTCAGCGTCTGGAGGTAGGATGCCTGGGCGCCGGTCATCGGCTCGTCGCCGGTGGTCCAGTCGTCCGGGTCCTTTTCGGCGTTGGAAAAGGGCTCGCTCTTGGGATTCTGATCATTCGCCACGGGGTATCTCCTTCCCCGGGACAAACGCCTTTGTTCTCACTCCGTTCCGGACCAGGCTTCCATCGTGAACGTCAGGGCCTCCGCCACGGCGGCATGCCGGATCTTGGCGCGGGACACGTTCAGGCCTGCTGCCAGGTGCCGGTCGGCACGCATGGCGCCTTCCGCGCCGAACTTGGCGAGCCGCATCACGAACGGCAGGGTCGCGTTGTTGAGCGCGAATGCGGAGGTGCGGGCAACCGCGCCCGGCATGTTGGCGACGCAGTAATGGATCACGTCCTCCTCGACGAACACCGGGTCGTCGTGGGTGGTCGCGCGGGAGGTTTCGAAACACCCGCCCTGGTCGATCGCGATGTCGACCAGCACGCTTCCGCGCTTCATCGTGCGCAGCATCTCCCGAGTGACGAGCTTCGGGGCTGCGGCACCCGGCACCAGCACGGCGCCGATCACCAGATGGGCCTGCGCCACCGCCGCCGCAATCGCGGCGCGAGAAGCATAGGCGGTCTTGATCTGGCTGCCGAAGTGAAGGTCGAGCTCGGCCAGACGCTCGTTGCTGATGTCGTAGATGGTGACGTCCGCGCGCAGCCCCACGGCCATCTGCGCGGCATTGATGCCGGCGACGCCGCCGCCCAGGATCGCGACTCGCGCCGGCGCGACGCCGGGGACGCCGCCCAGAAGAACGCCGCGGCCGCCCTGTTCCTTTTCCAGATAGTGGGCGCCGACCTGCACGGACATGCGGCCCGCGACCTCCGACATGGGCTTCAGCAAGGGCAGCGAGCCGCTGTTCGAGGTCACCGTCTCATAGGCGATGCAGGTCGCGCCGGACCGCATCAGCCCTTCTGCCTGGGGCTTGTCTGCGGCGAGGTGGAGGTAGGTGAACAGTGTGTGCCGCGGCTCCAGCAACGCGATCTCGGACGGCTGCGGCTCCTTCACCTTCACGATCATGTCGCTCTCGGCGAAGACGGTGGCGGCATCCGCCACGATCCCGGCACCCGCCTCGACATAGTCCGAGTCGGTAAAGTCGATTCCGGCCCCGGCGGAAGTCTCGACAACGACTTCGTGCCCGGCCGCGACCAGTTCCGCCACCGAGGACGGCGTCAGACCGACGCGATACTCGTGGTTCTTGATTTCCTTGGGAACACCGACGCGCATAAACCTCTCCGATACGGTAGATGATCCGCTATAGAACGGGTCGCCGGGCTTGTCCCGTTGCTAGCGCATGCTGCGCGTGCTAACGGCCGGCGCTTTCACGGCGAAACGAGTAGCGTTCAGGCGATGGTCATGTTTCACGCGATCCAGCAGATGCCGCGCCTGTGAATTCCCCGGTCTCCTCCCCGACGGGGATCGCCCTGCTGCCATCAGACCGCGTCGAGGATGGGCATGCCCATTCGCGTGAGCAGGCGACGTGGAAGCTCATGCTGGGCGCCGTCGGCATCGTGTTCGGCGACATCGGCACCAGCCCGCTCTACGCGTTCCGCGAAACCTTCGACGGGCACCACAAGCTGGCGCTCGACCCGCTGCACATCATGGGCGTCATCAGCCTGATGTTCTGGTCGATGATGATCGTGGTGACGCTGAAATATGTGTCGATCATCATGCGCGCCGACAACAAGGGGGAGGGCGGCAGCCTCGCACTCCTCGCGCTCGTGTCCGGCCGCACCCAGGGCAAGCGCTGGACCAGCGGCATCGTGCTGTTGGGCGTGTTCGCCACCGCGCTTTTCTATGGCGACAGCATGATCACCCCCGCGGTTTCGGTGCTGTCGGCGGTGGAGGGCGTCGCCATCGCAGCGCCGGCCTTCGGCGGCCTCGTGCTGCCGATCGCGGTGCTGATCCTCGTCGGGTTGTTCTCGATCCAGCGCGGCGGCACGTCGCGTGTCGGCGCCTTTTTCGGCCCGATCATGGTCTGCTACTTCACCGTGATCGCGGCGCTGGGCGTCGTCAGCATCGTGCAGACGCCGACCATCCTGCACGCCTTCCTGCCGACCTACGCGATCGCCTTCTTTGTGCATGATCCGCTCGCCGCGTTTCTGGCACTGGGGTCCGTGGTGCTGGCGGTGACCGGCGCCGAGGCGCTCTACGCCGACATGGGCCATTTCGGCCGCAAGCCGATCGCCTTCTCCTGGCTGTGGATCGTGCTGCCCGCGCTCATGGCGAACTACATGGGGCAGGGCGCGTTGCTGATGCGCGAGGGCGCCGCCGCCCTGCAGAGCCCGTTCTACATGCTGGCGCCCGACGACTTCCAGCTGCCGATGGTGTTCCTGGCGACGGCCGCCGCAATCATCGCCAGCCAGGCGGTGATCTCCGGAGCCTTCTCGGTCACGCAGCAGGCGATCCAGCTCGGCTTCATTCCGCGGCTGCGCATCGATCACACCAGCGCCGCTACCGCGGGGCAGATCTACATCCCGCTCATCAACTGGGCGCTGATGGTGATGGTGATCCTGCTGGTGCTCACCTTCCAGACCTCGTCCAACCTGACCGCGGCCTATGGCATCGCCGTCACCGGGGCGATGTTGATCGACACCTGCCTGCTGGCGGTGCTGCTGTTCGCGCTGTGGCGCTGGCCGGTCTATTACGCGCTGCCGCTGCTGGCCGTCTTCTTCCTGGTCGACGGCGCCTATTTCGCGGCCAACCTTACCAAGGTGCCCGACGGCGGCTGGTTCCCGCTGATGATCGGCATCATCGTCTTCGTGCTGCTCACCACCTGGGCCAAGGGGCGCAAGCTGATGATCGAGCGGCTGCGCGAGGCCGCGATGCCGATCAAGGTGTTCATCCAGTCGGCCGCGAGCTCCGCGAGCCGGGTGCCGGGGACGGCAGTGTTCATGACCTCCACCCCCGATGGCGTCCCCCATGCGCTGCTCCACAACCTCAAGCACAACAAGGTCCTGCACGAGCGGGTGGTGCTGCTGACGGTGAAGATCACCGACGAGCCCTTCGTCGCCGAGGAGAACCGGGTGAAGGCCGACGACCTGGGGCAGGGCTTCCACCGCCTGATCCTGCGCTACGGCTTCATGCAGGATGCAGACGTGCCCGCCGCGCTTCGGCAGGTGAAGGTCGCGGGCGGCGATTTCCGGATGATGGAGACCAGCTTCTTCCTCGCTCGTCAGACGCTGTTGCCCTCGTCGCGGCCCGGCATGATGATCTGGCGCGAGAAGCTGTTCGCCTGGATGCTGCGCAACGCGGAAAGCGCGATGGAGTTCTTCCGTCTGCCCACCAATCGCGTGGTGGAGCTCGGCAGCCAGGTCGAGATTTGATCGAGCCCGCGCCCCCAGCCTCCGCTCCGGGCGCGCCGATCATCGTCTCGGCCTTGTTCGGCGCGGCGGATCATGCCGCGCTGGACGCGCTCCGCCGCCGCCACTTCCCGCCGGAGCGCAACCAGCTGGCCGCGCATCTGACGCTGTTCCACCATCTGCCGCCGCATGTGGCGCCCGAGCTGCGGCAGCGCCTTGTCGCCGAGACCCGCGGCGTCGGCGCGCCGCGCGCCAGGATCGCGGGGCTGCGCAACCTGGGGCGCGGCGTCGCGCTGCGGATCGAATCGCCGGAGCTGGAGGAAATCCGCGCCCGCCTCGCAGACGCGTTCGCGATGCTGCTGACGCCGCAGGATCGGGCCGGCTGGGCGCCCCACGTCACCATCCAGAACAAGGTCGAGCCGGCAAAAGCGCGCGCGCTGCTGAACGCGTTGCAGGCCGATTTCCGGCCGCGTCCGCTCGCGATCGCCGGGCTGGCGAGCTGGTGGTACCGCGGCGGCCCCTGGGAGCCGATTTCCCGTCACAAGTTCGCTTGACCGGCGCGAAACGCCTTCGTATAGGCGCGCCCTCGCCACGGCGAGTGCCCATGGGGCGGAGTAGCTCAGTTGGTTAGAGCAGCGGAATCATAATCCGCGTGTCGGGGGTTCAAGTCCCTCCTCCGCTACCATTTTCCCGAATAGAAGCAGTTGCGTGCGGATCGGTGTCGATCCGCTGGAACACTGTACCGCACCATCCGTTTCGCGCTCACCAATTGGGAGACGAACATGCGGAAGCTGCTGATCACGATGAGTGCACTTGCGCTGGGGGCGATGCCCGCAGCCGGCATCGCGCAGACGATGACCCCGGAACAGGTTGGGGCCGCGCCGATGAGCGGGACTCCGTCCGAGAACTACGCCGCCTGGGCGGCCGACAGCGACAAGTATGAGATCCAGTCCAGCCGGATCGCGCTGACGAAGTCCAAGAGCGACGCGACCAAGGCGTTCGCGCGCGAGATGATCGCGGATCATACCACCACCACCAAGGCGCTGATGGCGGCGCTCCCGAAGACGGAGCCCAAGGTCAAGCGCCCGCCGAGCGCGCTTTCGGAGCCGAATGCGGCCAAGATCGCGGCCCTGAAGGCGGCGGATGCCGACAGCTTCGACGCTCTCTACATGCAGCAGCAGGCCGAGGCGCACCGTGCGGCCTGGTCGCTGCACAAGGGCTATTCGACCGACGGGCAGGACCCGGCGCTGAAGCAGGTGGCGGACTCGGCCGTGCCGATCATCGAGAAGCACCTGGCGCACCTGCAGAGCGCACCGGGCGGCATGTAAGCCGCGCCAGAAGGTGACATGGAGGAGGGCTCGCCGGACCGGCAGGCCCTCTTTTTTTCGACCGGTCTACCCGGCGGAACAATGGGTTGCCGCGTCGCACGGTTGCGGCGCGACGCATCTGGGCCTAGCGGATGCGGCATCATGACCGATCAGCCTTTTGCCGTCGCCCTGGTCTCGGGCGGCCTCGACTCCATGGTTTCCGCCGCGCTCGCTCGCGAGGCGGGATACCGTCTCCTTGCCCTGTCGGTGGACTATAACCAGCGCCACCAGATCGAGCTTGCCGCCGCCGGCCGCGTCGCCGCGGCGCTGGGTGCCGACCGGCACGTGACCCTGTCGCTGGACCTTTCCGCGTTCGGCGGATCGGCGCTGACCGCCGACATCGCCGTCCCGAAGGACGGCGTCGCCCCCGGGATCCCGATCACCTATGTGCCGGCGCGCAACACCATCTTCCTAAGCCTGTCGCTCGGCTGGGCCGAGGCAGCGGGGGCGCGCGACCTGTTCATCGGCGTGAACGCGCTCGACTATTCGGGCTATCCGGACTGCCGTCCGGAGTTCATCGCCGGCTTCGAACATCTGGCGGCCCTTGCGACCAAAGCCGGGGTGGAGGGCGAGGGGTTCAAGATCCACGCGCCGCTCCAGCACATGACCAAGGCCGACATCGTGCGTGAGGGCACCCGGCTGGGCCTGGACCTGGGCATCAGCTGGTCCTGCTATGACCCGCAGGGCGACCTTCACTGCGGCCTGTGCGACAGCTGCCGCCTGCGCTCGAAGGGTTTCGAGGAAGCAGGCGTGCCGGACCCGACCCGCTATGCCACCGCTGCGGCCTGAGCGGGGCGTTGATATCGTGAGCTATGCCGTCAAGGAGATGTTCCTGACGTTGCAGGGCGAGGGCGTGCACGCCGGTCGCCGGGCGGTGTTCGTGCGCTTTGCGGGGTGCAACCTGTGGAGCGGGCGCGAGGTCGACCGTGCCAGCGCCATCTGCCGCTTCTGCGACACCGATTTCGTCGGAACCGATGGCGAGGGCGGGGGGAAGTTCGCCGATGCGGCGGCACTGGTCGCGGCGGTCGAGGGCTTTTGGGGGCCGGGCACCGAGCGCCGCTTCGTCGTGCTGACGGGCGGGGAGCCCATGCTCCAGATCGACGATGCGCTGGTGGAGGCGCTGCACGCGGCCGGCTTCACCATCGCCATCGAGAGCAACGGCACGATCGCCGCGCACCCGGGGATCGACTGGGTATGTATCAGCCCCAAGGCGGGCAGCACCGTCGTGCAACGCAGCGGCGATGAACTGAAGCTCGTGTGGCCGCAGGCGGGCCTGAGCCTGGAGGAGATCGAAGGCTGGAACTTCGCCAACTTCCTGGCCCAGCCGCTCGACGATCCCCAGGCGGATGCGAACCGGGAAGCGGCGGTCGCGCTCGTGCTCGCCCGGCCGAAATGGCGCCTGTCTCTCCAGACGCACAAGCTGCTCGGGCTGCGGTAATCCGCAGCCCGGATCCGGATCAGCCGAGCAGCGGGTAGGCGCCGCAGCGCCTGTCCTGCCAGATGCCCTTCTTCCAGCACTTCGGCCGGGTGAGCGGCTCCATGTTGGTGAGCGAGCGCTGATAGAAGCCGCCGGGGAACTGCTGCTCGCTCGAAGGAACGAGGCTGTTGCGGAGCTTGCGCATGTGCTGTTCCGCAAGCGCGCCGAACTGGCCCTTGGGGGTGAACACCGCCTCCTGGCCGATCTCGCCCGCCGCCTGGCAGAAGTTGAGCTGGGCCGACACGGTCGAGAAGCTCGAGTAGACACGCGTGCCGAACTGGTCGAGCGCGTTCTGCCCTTCCTTTTTGGTCTTGGCGTTGCGCTCGAAGTACTTCGCCAGAGTCTCGTAGCTGCGCTTCAGCTCGTCCGCATGGGTGTCGAGCAGGTCGTTGTAGTTGTTGAGCGTCAGCAGGGTGGGCTCGAACTGGCACTGGAGCGCGGCGACGTTGAGGCCCGCGCGCAGGTTCCAGGCCAAGGCCGCGCGCAGTTCGTCACCGGTCGCGCCGGGAAGCGCCTGGACGGTGATGCCGGGCTCGGTGCCGGTCACGCGCGCACCCGACAGCTCAGGCGACTTGAAGAAGAACTGCGCGGAAGCGGGGGCGGCGTAGGTTGCCGCCGCAAGGGCCGCGCCGGCGATCAGGGTTCGCACTGACTTCATGGGATCCTCTCACGCGCCGATGCGGCGCCACGAGGAGGGGTTACGGGGTTTTGGCGTGCGTCGCCAAGACCCTTTTTGCGCGTCGCCGACGATATGCAATCCGCAGCCAGCTGCTTGGGATTCAACGGAATCTTCAGGCGGCGGCTTGCTGCGCTGCGGCAGCTGAGCAGGGCGCCTCCCAGGCGGCCCCGATCGACCAAAAAACAAAGGCCGCCCGGTCGCCCGGACGGCCTTTGCTGAACAGACGCCGAAGCGTCTGATTACATCGCGTTGGTGGTCGCGGTGGTGTCGTTGCCCAGCGCGGTGTCGTTCGCGAGCATCGTGTCGTTCGCGAGCATCGCGTCGTTGCCCATGGCGCCGTCAACGGCGGTCATGTTGTCGGTCATCGTGCCGTCGAGCGAGGTGTCGGTCGAGTTCAGATCGGTCACGATGGTGTTGTCCGTGGTGGTCTCGGCCGAGTCGCCGCAAGCTGCGACCATCAGCGCCGCACCGGCGACCATCGAGCTGGTAACGATCTTGGAAATGATTGCGCGCATGTAGAGCTCCCTAAACAAGTGGTTTGGCGGCTTATCTGCCGTTTAATACCCAACCGGGGATGGACATTAGTCGGTTCGCGGGCAGCCCTCAAGCGGGTTTTCGCGCGATGCGGTGAGTGACGCCAGCAACGTCGGAAATTCCAGCAAAAGTGCCGCGTCGAAGCTTTCCTGGCGAGCATCCCGCCCAAGCTGTTCGAGACTGGTTACTGGGAATTCGGGAAGGCCGCACGGCACGATCCCGCCGAAGTGCGTGAGGTCCGGAGACAGGTTGACCGAAAAGCCGTGGAAGGTGACCCAGCGCCGCACGCGGACACCGATGGCGCCGATCTTCGCCTCCTGCCCCCCGTCGCGCGTCCAGATGCCGATCCGCTCGGGCACCGAGAACGCCTCGACCTCCAGCCGCGCGAGGGCGCGGATGACCCATTGCTCCACCGCATGGACGAAGCAGCGGACGTCGCGGCCGCGCTGGGCGAGGTTCAGCATCAGGTAGCCCACCCGCTGGCCTGGGCCGTGATAGGTGTAGCGGCCGCCACGGCCTGCCGGATAGACCGGGAAGCGCGGGTCGAGCAGCTCGGCCGGATCGGCGCTGGTTCCTGCGGTGTAGAGCGGCGGATGCTCGACCAGCCACACCAGTTCGCCGGCCGTACCATCGGCGATCGCGGCTGCCCGCGCCTCCATGGTGGCCAGCGCCTTGGGATAGTCGGTGAGACCCGGCTCGATGCGCCATTCCGGCAGTATGGGTCGGGGCAAGGGGGGAGTATCGGGGGTAAGCATTGGCAAGCCCCGGTAGCACAGGTACAGCCACGCGTCATGCAACCAGTGGGGAATGGGGCGCCGATGCGGGCCATGGTCGAGATGGAGCAGGTGTGGGATCGCACCGCTGCATTCCTCCGCGCACGTCGCGCCACCCTGGTCGCGTTGGCGCTGCCGGCACTGTTCGTGCCCGCTGTGATCGGCGGGCTGGCCGAAGCCGCTGCTGCGCAGGACGTCGGCGCATCGGGCGGGATCTGGATGCCGGTGCGCCTCGTGGCCGGGCTGCTGATGCTATGGGCCGAACTCGCGATCCTCGCCCTGGCCGTCGGGCTCGAAAGTCCGCGCGCGGCGCTTCGGCAGGCCGGGTTGCGCCTGCCGGTGGTGATCGGCTTCGCCCTGCTGGTGACCGCGATGCTGCTGCTGCTGGCGATGCCGGCGGTGGCGATCCTGGTGGCCTATGGCTTTGACTTCGTGGCCGCGGCGGCGGGCGAAACCGTGACCCCGAGTGTCGCCGCGGCGGCATGGATTGCGCTCTACGCGCTGGTGCTGATCCCGTTGCTGCTGTGGGTCGCCGCACGGCTGAGCCTCTTGCCTCCGGTTATCTTGCAGGAGCGGCGCGGGCTGGGCGCGATCGCGCGCACCTTCACCCTTACGCACGGCCTCGCCGCCAAGATCATCGGCATGTTCCTGCTCTATGGGATCGTCTCTACGGTGCTCACGGCTGCGACCCAGTACGCGGGCGGCACCGTTCTCGCGCTGATCTTCGGCAGCGACGATGGCCTTGGCGTGGCGTCCGTGCTGACGCTGCTGCTCACCACCCTGGTAGAAACGGCGCTCGCCGTGATGCTGTGGGTGTTCACGGGCAAGCTCTACCTTGCGGCACGCGAACGACAGGACGGAACGGCGGCACATCGATGAAGCTGAATATGGCTGCCGTGGTCGGCGGCGCGTGGACCCTTTGGCGGCGGGAACGTGCGCTGCTGTTGCCGCTGGCGGGTGTGTTTCTGGTGGTGCCGACGATGGCGGCGACCATCTGGATGGTCGTGCCGGAGGTTCCGGACCCGGCAGCGCCGGCGGACGCCGCCACGTTGCTCCAGTCCATGCAGGCCTATCTCTACGCCAACTTGCACTGGCTGCTGTTGCAGACCCTTCTTGGCCTGTTCGGCACCGGCACGATCCTGGCGCTGTTCCTTGATGCGAGCCGGCCCACGGTTGCAGGTGCGATGGGCGTGGCGCTGCGGCGGTTCCCGGCGCTTCTGCTGGCCCAGATCGCATGCCAGTTCGCCGTGGTGCTCGGGCTGATGGCGTTTCTGCTGCCAGGGCTCTACGCCGTCGGCCGGATCTTCCTGATCCCCGCCGCGATCGTCGCCGAGCCGCGGCGCAATGCGCTCGATGCCATGGCGCGCGGCCTCCAGCTTACCGCCGGCAACGGCTTCGCCCTGCTCGGGCTTCAGGCGGTCTTCTACTTCGCAGCGCAGATGGTGGTAGCGCTGGGCAGCGCGTTTACGTCCGCAGGACAGGGGAACGATGTCGCGGTGGCCCTGGGTGCGCTCGTCGCCGGCATCGCGAACGGCGGGATGACGCTCGCCTATGCCCTGTTGCGCGTCTCCGCCTATGCTCAGGCGAGCGGCAGCCGCGGATAATGCGGCGCCGCGTCGGGCGACAGGATGCCCGATGCGCGCGGATCGGCGAAGGTCTCGACGGTCCGCTTGAACGGCACGAACCCGCTCTTGCGATAGAAGCCCAGCGCACGCGGGTGGTCGAGCGTGCAGGTGTGGACCCACAGCCGCTCGACGTCCTTGCGCCAGGCGAGGGTCAGCGCCTGCGCCATCAGCCATCGGCCCAAGCCGCGGCCCACTAGCTCCGGGACCAGCGCGAAGTAGGACAGCTCGCACTCGCCTGCGCGTCGGTGGTCGAGTTCCAGCATCCCGACCTCGATCCCGCGCGGATCGACCACGGCGTACACCGAGATGCCCGGATCGTGGAGGATCGCGCGCAGGCGATCGTCGTCCATCACCAGCCGCGAGAACCACAGCCACGGCTCGCCTACCCGGCGGAACAGCGCCCGGTATTTGGCAAGATCCGGTTCTCGCCAGTGGACGAGCCGGAGCGGCGCGTCCGGCAGCGGGCACAGCGGCGGCCGCGCCCGCATCTCAAGCGAGGTGACGATCGTGGCGACCTCGTCGGGGCGGACCGGGATCAGCCCCACGGGATCAGCTCCAGCTCGCCATCGGCGGCAGGCTCATCAGGATCGCGTCGATGTTGCCGCCGGTCTTCAGGCCGAACAGGGTGCCGCGGTCATAGACCAGGTTGAATTCGGCATAGCGGCCCCGCCACTCGAGCTGCCGGACGCGATCTGCGTCGGTGAAATCCTGGTTCATCCGGCGGCGCACCAGGGCCGGGTAGATCGCGAGGAACGCCTCGCCCACATCGCGGGTGAAGGCGAAGTTCGCATCGAAGTCGCCTTCCAGATGGTCGTAGAAGATGCCGCCCACCCCGCGGTGCACGTTGCGATGGGGGATGAAGAAATAGTCGTCCGCCCACTTTTTGAACCGCAGATAGTGGTCGGGATCGTGCCGGTCGCACGCGGCTGCCAGCGTCTGGTGGAAGTCGGCGGTGTCCTCGTCATAGGGGATCGGTGGGTTGAGGTCCGCTCCGCCCCCGAACCAGCGCTTGGTGGTGACCAGGAAGCGCGTGTTCATGTGCACGGCGGGCACGTGCGGATTCGCCATGTGCGCGACGAGGCTGATGCCGGTCGCGAAGAAGGCCGGGTTCTCCGCCGCGCCATGGATGGACTGGGCGAAGCCGCCCTCCAGCGTGCCGGCAACCGTGGACACGTTGACGCCCACCTTCTCGAACACGCGCCCCTTCATCAGCCCGCGCACGCCACCACCGCCATGGCCGCCCGCCCAATCGACGCGGTCCCATGGGCTGTAGTCGAAGCGCGCATCCGACCCGGCTTCGCGCTCGATCGCTTCGAATTCGGCGCAGATCCGGTCGCGCAGGTGCTCGAACCAGGTACGCGCGGCAAGCTGTTGAGAATCGAGAGGTTCCATCGCGACGGCTTAGCTTCGCCCCCCGCGCGAAGTCGAGAGCCTCAGCGGAATGCCGGCCAGCCGCCGGTCTGGCGCAGCGCCTCGCCCACCACCATGGCGCCGGCGACGGCGACGTTCAGCGAGCGCATCTCGGGGCGCATCGGAATGGCGACTGCGAGATCGGCAGCCGCATGCACCGCCTCCGGCACGCCGGAGCCTTCGGAACCCAGCAGCAGCGTATCGCTTGCGTCGAATCGCGCACTCGGCAGCGGCACCGCACCGCGGGTGGTGAGCAGCACGAGGCGGCCGGGCAGCTGCGCGCGGAATGCTTCCCAGTCGACGTGGCGCACCACCGACGCCTGCGCCGCATAGTCCATGCCGGCGCGTGCCAGCGCACGGTCGCTCCACGGGAAGCCCATCGGCTCGATCAAGTCGATGCTCACGCCGAGGCAGGCACCCAGCCGGAGGATGGTGCCGACATTTCCGGCGATGTCGGGCTGAAACATTGCGATCCGCACCGCACGGCTTTGCCCTGCCTCAAACTCTTGCGCAACGATGCCGTGTAGAGGCGGCGCGCAGGCAGTAGCGCGGGGGCGGTTGGCAAAGTGACGCCCCCACGTCTATCACGTTGCGGAGGCGCCGGAGATCAAGGCTACTTGACGCAGCCGAATAGATGGCAAGGCTGCCTGTAATTCTCTGAGGCGCGTTCGCGCCGAATGGTTTGGGTGCAGGGGCAAATAGCGCATGGCGACAATAGACGAGGTTCCCCCCGGCGGAGCGACCGGCTCGCATGAAGATGTGATCGAGAATGCCCGCCGACGCGATTATCTATCCATTGGCGCGGTGGCATTTGCAGGGGTGGGCGTGGGCGTGATCGCCCTGCCGCTCATCAATCAGATGAGCCCCTCGGCGGACGTGCTGGCGCTTTCGACCACGGAACTCGACCTGTCGGCGATCGAGCCGGGCCAGGCGATCAAGGCCTCGTTCCGCAAGCAGCCGCTGTTCGTGCGCAACCTCACCCCGCAGGAGATCGAGGCCGCCAACAAGGTGCCGCTGTCGGACCTGCGCGACCCCCAGTCGCTCGCCGAACGGACGAAGGAGGGGAAGGCCAACTGGCTCGTGACGCTCGGCGTGTGTACCCACCTGGGCTGCGTTCCGCTGGGCGCGGGCGAGGGCGAGAACAAGGGTCCGTTCGGGGGCTATTTCTGCCCGTGCCACGGCTCCGCCTACGACACCGCCGGTCGCATCCGGCAGGGGCCGGCACCGACGAACCTCTCGGTGCCCGACTATTCGTTTACGTCCGACACCACGATCCTGGTCGGCTGAGGAGAGACACGCGATGAGCTTTCCCTGGGCCCAGCATTATGCGCCAAAGCACCCGCTGATGCAGTGGGTGGACAGCCGCCTGCCGCTGCCGCGCTTCGTCTACAACGCGATCGGCGGCGGGTATCCCGTGCCCCGCAACCTCAACTACTTCTGGAACTTCGGCATCCTCGCGGGTGCCGCACTGATGATCCAGATCGTCACCGGCGTCGTGCTGGCGATGCATTATGCCGCCAACGGTGCGGTCGCGTTCGATTCGGTCGAATCGATCATGCGCGACGTCAACGCCGGCTGGTTCCTGCGCTATGCCCACGCGAACGGCGCCTCGATGTTCCTGGCGGTGGTCTATATCCACATCTTCCGCGGGCTCTATTACGGCTCGTACAAGGCGCCGCGCGAGATGGTGTGGCTGCTGGGCGTCGTCATCTTCCTGCTGATGATGGCAACCGCCTTCATGGGCTATGTGCTACCCTGGGGGCAGATGAGCTTCTGGGGCGCGCAGGTGATCACCGGCTTCTTCTCGGCGATCCCGGGCGTGGGCGAGACCATCCGCATCTGGCTGCTGGGCGGCTATGCGCCGGACAATGCCGCGCTCAACCGCTTCTTCTCGCTCCATTATCTGCTGCCGTTCGTGATCCTGGGGGTCATCATCCTCCACATCTGGGCGCTGCATATCCCCGGTTCGGGCAACCCGACCGGCGTGGAGGTGAAGGCCGAGCAGGATACGATTCCGTTCCATCCCTATTACACCGCCAAGGACGGTTTCGGCCTGGGCGTGTTCCTGATCGTGTTCGCCGCCCTGCTGTTCTTCGCGCCCAACTATCTGGGCCACGCGGACAACTACATTCCGGCGAACCCGCTCTCGACGCCTGCGCACATCGTGCCGGAATGGTATTTCTGGCCCTTCTACGCGATCCTGCGCGCGTTCACCGTGGACTTCATCATCCCGGCGAAGCTGTGGGGCGTGCTGGCGATGTTCGGCTCGATCCTGCTGCTGTTCTTCCTGCCGTGGCTCGATCGCTCGCCGGTGCGTTCGGCGAACTTCCGCCCGGTGTATCGCACGCTGTTCTGGGTGCTGGTGCTCGACGTGCTGGTGCTGGGCTTCTGCGGCGGTGCGCCGGCGGAACCGGCCTACATCATCGCGAGCCAGATCGCGGCGGCCTATTACTTCCTCCACTTCCTGGTGCTGGTGCCGATCGTCTCCGCCTTGGAGCGTCCGCGCCCGCTGCCGAACTCGATCACCGAGGCGGTGCTGGAAGGAAAGAGCGGCTCTCGCATGCGCGAAACTGCAGTGACCGGCGCGCCGGCCGCGGCCGAATAAGGGGCATCGACTTTCATGATCTCTTCCCTTTTCCGGTTGGCGTTGCGCAACCTGAACATCCTGATCGGTCTGGCATTCGCGGGCGTGCTGATGCTCGCGCTGATCACGACCGTCTACGGCCTGGTCACCGAGCCTGCCGCACCGACTGCGGAGCATGAGTTCCACCGCGAGCACAAGCCGCTCAAGCTGGCGTCGGACGGGCCGTTCGGGCGCTTCGACCGCCAGCAGCTCCAGCGCGGCTTCCAGGTCTACAAGGAAGTCTGCGCCGCCTGTCACTCGCTCCGCCTGGTCGCGTTCCGCAACCTGGAGGACCTCGGCTACAACGAGGCCGAGGTGAAGGCGATCGCCACCCAGTGGGCGATCCAGCAGCCGAGCATCAACCCGGAAACCGGCGAGACGGCGACCCGGGCCAACATCCCGTCGGACCGCTTCCCGCTGGCCTTCGCCAACGACGTCGCCGCGCGGGCTGCGAACAACAACGCGATCCCGCCCGATCTTTCGCTGATCACCAAGGCGCGCGAGGGCGGGGCGGCGTACATCTATTCGCTGCTGACCGGCTATCAGAACCAGCCCGCGGAACTGGTGCACGAGTTCCCGGGTGCGAAGACGCCGGAAGGGTTGCACTACAACCCCTACTTCCCGAACCTCAACATCGCGATGCCGCCGCCGATCACCAGCAACGACCAGGTGACCTACCAGGACGGCACGCGCGCGACGATCGATCAGATGGCCAAGGACGTCTCGGCGTTCCTCGTCTGGACCGCGGAGCCGAACCTGGAGACGCGTCACCAGGCGGGATTGGCGACGATCCTCTTCCTGGTGATCTTCACGCTGCTAACCTTCGGCGCCTATCGCAACATCTGGCGGGGCGTGAAGCATTGATGACGACTGAGAGCGCCGCCGAAGCGATCCGGCGGCGCATCCGGACGATCCCGGACTTCCCGAAGCCCGGCATCCAGTTCCGGGACATCACGACCCTGCTGCTCGACGCCGAGGGATTGCGCCTAGCCGTCGAGCAGATGGTCACCTCGGTCGAAGGGCCGATCGACCTGGTGGCGGGCATCGAGGCGCGCGGCTTCGTCTTCGCGCCGGCCGTCGCACTTGCACTCGGCGCGGGCGTGCTGTTGGTGCGCAAGGATGGCAAGCTGCCCGGCGCGACCATCGCCGAGGACTATGCCCTCGAATATGGCACCGACCGCATCACCATCCATGCCGATGCCTGCGCGCCCGGTGCGCGGGTGCTGCTGGTCGACGACCTGATCGCCACGGGTGGCACCGCACGCGCGGCGGTGCGGCTGCTGCGCAAGGCGGGCGCCACCGTCACCCAGGCAGCCTTTGTGATCGACTTGCCGGACTTGGGTGGTGCCGACGCGCTGCGCGGGGACGGCATCACTGTCCGCAGCCTCGTGGCGTACGACGGGGACTAGGCGTCCTCGACCGCGCTGGCGGCAGCGACCTTCTGCCGCCCCAGCCGGTGCTCCCGCCAGACGATGAACAGGCCGCTCACGACGATCACGGGTGCGCCGATCCAGGTCGCGGATCCCGGGAGCAGGCCGAACAAGAGCCAGCCGTAGAGCGTCGCCCAGGCCAGGCCCGAATAATCCATCGGCACCACGACGGCGACCGGCGCATGGCGCAGGGCGGCGGTGAGCGCGATCTGGCCCATGCCGCCGACCAGCCCGATCGACACCAGGATAGCCCAGGTCGCGGCGTCATGCGGCTTCAGGTTGAACGCGTAGAGCAGCGCAAGCGGCGGAAGCGACAGCAGCGAGAACCAGAACACCGTGGTTCCGCTGTTCTCCGTCCGCCCGAGCTGGCGTAGCAAGATGGCGACGATCGCGACGAACAGCGCGGCGAGGAGCCCGACGACCGCGCCGAAGGGCGTGACAGGGTGCCCTGCACCGGGCTGAGCGACGATCAGCACCCCCGCAAAGCCCACCAGCACGGCGCTCCACCGCTGCCAGCCGGTCGGCTCGCGCAGGATCACCGCGCCGAGGATCGTCGCAAAGATCGGCACGGTGAACTGAAAGGTGGTCGCCTCCGCCAGCGGCAGCAGCAACACCGAGCCGAAGGTGAACACCATGCCGAGGAGCCCGACTGCCGAGCGGCCCAGATGGGCGCCGAAGCGCCGGGTGCGCAGCGTCGCAAGGCCTGGTCCCATCGCCACGAAGGCGAAAACCACCGGCAACGCGCAAAACTGGCGCCAGAACATGGTCTCGAACAGCGTCGCGCCCCGCATCTCGGCGAGCTTCACCAACGCCGACATGGTCGAGAGGAAGAAGATCGCGAGCAGCCGCAGGCCCACGCCCTTGAGGATGGTATCGCCCGGCATGCCGCGGCTGTAGGTGGCGGAGGAACGGGGCACAACCGCGGCGGGTGAGCGGCCCGACGGTTCCCCTCTTGTGAGGCTGCGTTTAGTGTGCCGCTCCAGGAACTGGCGAGCGGGGTCGGCGGGCTCGCGGGGGCGCCAGGCCCGGGCGCTGGGGTGACCGGGGGACCGGGCGTCCGCGGCTTGCGCATTCAAGCTGAAGCTTCAGGCTCGGAATGACCGACAGGGGAATCTCGAGCTTCGCTTTCCAAGACATTGCTTCCCCCCCAAATCTTCAAGGCTACGCATCCATCTCGGAGGAGTGATTTGCACGGCTCATCCGGTACGGAGATAGTGCAGGGTAGAGGCGCGCGTTGCACCTCAAAGAGTGTCCATACTGGAACGAGTACGCTTAAGATCCCATTGGCATGTGAAAACTCCCGCCGATGTGGAGGTAGATCAAATCGCTGATCGTGGCGCGCCCGTGCACAAAGCGCGAACGATTGAATCACGATAGCTGTTGGGGCGCAGAGTGCAGTTCAGGTTGCTGGTGTCCGGTGCGCTCGCCTGCTTCCCGCGGCCGGAATTCAGCGACGCCCTTGTCAGCTATGACATGATCACGCCCATTGCAGCGCTGGGGCTCATCGAGAGGATTCACTGGAAGCCGGCCATCCGCTGGCGCATCCGGGCGATCCATCTGCTCGCGCCCGTTCGCGCGGTCGACCTGGTGGGACCAAGGGGCGTCATGCGGGCGCTGGAGGCACCGCGTTGGGCCTTGGACTTTGGCTTCGACCTGACCCTGCGCGCCGGACCGCGGGACAGCATCGACGCGCATGAGTCGATGTTTCTTCGCAAAGCCCGTCGTCTGGATCCCGAAAGCGGCTATCTCGGGCTGCTCGAGCTTCCGGCGACCCTGAAGCTCGCTTCCGTCGATACCTCGCTGGACAGCGCCTTCGATGGCCCGGCGCAACTGGATCTGGGTTGGCTGCCGTTCGAGCGGGTCCCGAAGGATCCCCGCCGCTTTCGTTACTTCCGGGCGCGGCCGTCGACGGGATAGTGACGCTCCCGCGGCAGGGCGAGGGGGTGTTCAGCTGAGACTGGGATTAGGCCGCCACCTGTGCCCGCCACTCCCGGTACCATTCGACGAACCTCGCCACGCCGGTTTCGATCGGCGTGTCGGGCGTGTAGCCGGTGAGCGCGTGCAACAGCGTCGGATCCGCATAGGTGCGCGGCACGTCGCCGGCCTGCATGTCCATCATGTTGAGCTTGGCACTGCGGCCGGTCGCATGCTCGACGGTCCGGATGAAGTCCATCAGCGGGGTAGGCTGGCCGCCGCCGATGTTGACCGCCCGGAACGGCGCCTCGTGGGAGAGCGTGTCGATCGCTGCCTCGCCGATGACGCGGTTCTCTTCTGCGGGAGGGATGTCCGCAAGCCGCACCACCGCCTCGATCAGATCGTCGACATAGGTGAAGTCCCGCGCCATCTGGCCGTGGCCGTATACGTCGATCGGTCGGTCGTTCAGGATCGCGTCCGTGAACTTGAACAGCGCCATGTCGGGCCGGCCCCACGGCCCGTAGACCGTGAAGAAGCGGAACATGGTGCTCGGAACCCCGAACAGATGGGCGTAGCTGTGCGCCATCGCTTCCATGCCCTTCTTGGTCGCCGCATAGAGGCTCAGCGGTTCGTCCGCGCGGTGGGATTCGCTGAACGGCACCGTCGGGTTCGCGCCATAGATCGACGAGGTCGATGCCATCAGCAGATGCTGTGGCTGGAGCGCGCGCGCGAGTTCCAGCACGTTCCAGGAGCCGGTCAGATTGCTTTCGACATAGGTGCCGGGCGCCTCGATCGAATAGCGCACGCCCGCCTGGGCAGCGAGGTGGATGATCACCTCCGGCTCTGCGATCTCGGCGGCCTGATAGAGCGCGGACCGGTCCTCCAGCATCCCTTCCACCATGCGGAACCGGTCCGACCGGGCGAGCACGGCGTTGCGGGCCTGCTTCAGGCGCACGTCATAATAGCGCGTCATCCCGTCGAAGCCGGTGACGTCGTGCCCGTCCGCCAGCAGGCGGCGCGCCAGATGGAACCCGATGAACCCGGCGGTGCCGGTGATCAGGTACCGCATCAGTCGACGGTCGCTTCCGCGGGGGCCGCCTCGTTGGCGGTCGCTGGCTTCGGATGTCCCGGGCGGCCCACACCGCAGTAGGTGAAGCCGGCCGCCTCCACCGCTTCGGGGCGGTAGATGTTGCGCAGGTCGACCAGCACCGGCTGCGCCATGATGCGGCCCAATCGCTTGAGGTCGAGTGCGCGGAAAGCGTCCCATTCGGTGACGATCACGACCGCGCAGGCACCCTCTGCGGCGGCGTAGGCCGAATCGGTGTAGACGATGTCCGGCATCAGCGTGCGGGCGGCCTCCATCCCCTCCGGATCATAGGCGCGCACGGTGGCGCCGGCATCCTCGAGCACCTGGACGATCGCAAGCGCGGGCGAATCGCGCATGTCGTCGGTGTTGGGCTTGAAGGTGAGGCCGAGCAGCGCGATCGACTTGCCGCGGACATCGCCGCCCAACGCGGCAATCACCTTGCGCGCCATCGCGCGCTTGCGCGTGTCGTTCACGGCGACCGTGGTCTCGATGAGCCGCACCGGTGCTTCGTAATCCTGCGCCGTCTTCACCAGCGCCAGCGTGTCCTTGGGGAAGCAGGATCCGCCATAGCCCGGGCCTGCGTGCAGGAATTTGGATCCGATCCGGTTGTCGAGGCCGATGCCGCGCGACACGTCCTTCACGTCCGCACCGACCTTTTCGCACAGGTCGGCGATCTCGTTGATGAAGGTGATCTTCATCGCAAGGAAGGCGTTGGCGGCGTACTTGATCAGCTCGCTGGTGCGCCGGCCGGTGAACAGGACCGGCGAACGGTTGAGGAACAGGGGGCGGTAGACCTCTTCCATCGGCGCGCGCGCACGCTCGTCCTCGATGCCCACCACGATGCGGTCCGGCCGCTTGAAGTCCTCGATCGCCGCACCCTCGCGCAGGAACTCGGGGTTGGAGGCGACCGCGAACTCGGCGTCCGGGTTCACCTCGGCGATGATGCGCTCGACCTCGTCGCCCGTGCCGACGGGCACGGTCGATTTCGTGACGACGACGGTGAAGCCCTTGAGCGCCGCGCCGATCTCCCGCGCGGCGGCATAGACATAGGAGAGGTCGGCGTGGCCATCGCCACGACGGGACGGGGTGCCGACGCCGATGAACACCACGTCCGCCTCCGCCACTGGCGCCGCCAGTTCGGTGGTGAAGGAGAGGCGACCGGCCGCGACATTGCGCGCGACGAGCTGGTCCAGGCCCGGCTCGTAAATGGGAATGCCGCCGGCACGCAGCTTGGCGATCTTCGCCTCGTCCTTGTCGACGCAGACCACGTCGTGACCGAAATCGGCGAAGCAGGCCCCGGACACCAAGCCGACATATCCCGATCCGATCATGACAATGCGCATTGCGTGCTCTTCCTTACTGCCGGGTAGCCGCCGTTTTGGCGGAGCCGAGGCGTATCACGGTCCTGGCACATATGGCCGAACGCAGCGGCAGGGAAGCGTGGATTGGTTCGGATTCCATGAGGTGCGGGCAGGCGCCGCGCCTATCTGCCGGATCGCTGACACAGCAAAAAGGCCGCCCAGGAGTGCCCTGGGCGGCCTTTTGTATTCCAGGCTGCGAGCAGCCGGCCGTGATCAGTACGGACGGATGTCGTCGCCGTAGCTCTTCCGGAAGAAGGCGAAGATCTCGAACAGCATTGATGGTCTCCTCGGCTGGTTCGCAATCCCCTTAACCCTAATTTAACCCTAATGCAACCTTAACCCTCTTTGGAGCGCCATTAACTCGTCCTTCAGTCCTATGTGAGACGAGGGTGCGCCATGATGCCGCTCTCGCTCACCCCCGTGTCGCCCCTCGGTGGCTTCGGCTTGCCTGGTGAAAGGCGCGAGCTGTCCGGGGCGGAGATCGAGCAGGGTTCCACGGCGGTTGCTGCGAATTCAGGTGCTGCCGAAGCTTCATGCGTAAGGGCGTCCGAAACCTTGCGAATTTTGCTGCTGGCCGAGATTGCCAACTTCACGCTGCTCCGGCGGCATCTTGGTGTCACGCGAAGCGAAACGATCGTTGCCGAGCTGGTCGATCGCTGCGCCCAAATCCTCCCAGGCGCGCGGAGCCGCTCTTCGTCCGACAGGCTCGTCGCCATCGAGTTTGAGGCGGCGTCCCTTGAGGATGCGGAGGCTGCGGCTGCTCGGCTACAGCAGGGTTTTGCAGAGCCCTTCAACTTGGACCGGGAAACGCATGCCATTCGGCTGCGAATCGGCGGTGCCGCTGGACGCAACTGCGACTGTGAGGAGGTCCAACTCGCCGAGTGGGCGGAGAAAGCCCTTGCCGAAGCCCGGGCTGAAGGACGGGACATCATTCGCGATGTTGCCTCGACGCACTTAGGTGTCGATCCGCTCGAGCTCATCCACGAATTGCCCCGCGCACTTCGAGAAGGAGAGATCTTTCTCCAGTATCAGCCAAAGGTGCGTGTGAGGCAGCAAGAGGTTGCGAGCGCGGAGGCACTGGTGCGGTGGCGGCATCCGACTCGCGGGTTGGTTCTGCCGGGTGAGTTCATCCAGGCGGCCGAGCAGAGCCGCGGGATTGGCGCGCTGACGCTCTGGACCCTCGAGCA
This sequence comes from Sphingomonas sp. MJ1 (PH-R8), assembly GCF_048058635.1. Classification (NCBI taxonomy): domain Bacteria; kingdom Pseudomonadati; phylum Pseudomonadota; class Alphaproteobacteria; order Sphingomonadales; family Sphingomonadaceae; genus Sphingomonas; species Sphingomonas sp. MJ1 (PH-R8). The sequence goes on along the minus strand of NZ_JBBEFX010000011.1, from coordinate 69,583 downwards.
GGTACTCCGCGACCAGCGCATGCTCGCGCAGGCCGGCTACGACATTCCGATCTTTATCAACATCTCGGGCGTGCTGCTGGCAGATGCGGGGTTCGTCGATCAGGCTTGTGCCAGGCTCGGAGACCATGGCGCCAAGATCGGCTTCGAGATCACTGAAACCGCAGTGATCCGGGACCCTGAAAGTGCCATCCGCCACTTGCAGCGCTTTGCCGACATCGGGGTGGTGATCGCGATCGACGACTATGGTGCCGGCCTTTCGTCGCTCGCTTATCTGAAGCAGTTGCCCGCCAGCGAGCTCAAGATCGACAAGCTTTTCGTCACGCAGCTGACCAGCAGCAACCGGGATCCATTGATCGTGCGCTCCACGATCGATCTCGCCCATGCGCTGGATATGGAGGTCACGGCTGAAGGCGTGGAGACGCCGGCCGCGATGGCCCTGCTCAGCGTCATGGGCTGCGACTTGGTCCAGGGGTATCTCATCAGCCGCCCCGTGGAGATCGACGCGTTCCGCCAGTTTCTTGAAGAAGACGAGCATCTCAAGGCGCTTGATGGGCAGCGCTTCTCCTTCCTGCGTTCCGACAGGCTGTGGAAGAGCGCCTGAAGTGAGGTGGCACTTAGCGGTCGGGCCGGGGGAGCGTGGCTTCAAGTCCGCATTGGGTTGTCGCGGAGCGCCTATTCTCTTGCTGCTCTCGTCGACGGCAACCTTAGCCGCGACTAACGGGCAGGATGTCGACGGGCTTGCCGCCGCAGCGGCCGCGAACGTGGTCTTCGACCCCGCCGGGGCGCTAAACCTTGCCGAGCGAGCAGAGCGGGAACTGCGCACGACGGCCGACCCTTCGCCCAGTTTGCACGCGCGGGTGTATGCCGTGCAAGCCGATGCCGCAGAGCGGCTAGGGCAGACGGCCCGGAGCCGCTTGCTTGTCGAGCAGGCGCTTGCGATCCTGGGGGACGCGTCCAATCCGAAGCTCAGGGGCGACTTGCTACTGACCCGCGGCGCCGTAAACACGACGCAAGGCGCAGTTTCAGCCGCACTTGCGGATTTTCAAAATTCCTATCGGTATTTCGTAGAGGCGAAGGATCGGCGTGGCCAGGCTATCGCGCTTACCCACCTGGCATCCCTCTATCGCGAGGGCGGCGATTTCGGCGGCGCGCACCGCTATTATCAGCAAGCTTTAGAAACAAGGCCGCCGGCGAGCGTCGCTTTCGCGATCTACAACGGTCTCGGCAATGTGCTCACCGAGATGAGTCGGTACTCGCAGGCTTCCGCTGCATTTGAGCGGGCGCTTCAGTACGCGCCGCGGGAAAGCGCTGCCGTCCGAGCTCGGATCCTGGCCAACATGGCGCGGGCACAGCTCAACGGCGGAAACTTGACGGCAGCAACTCGAACGGCGGCTGAGGGAATGCGGCTCGTAGCCCGTTCGGACGCGGCAGAAGTGCTGCCCCAGATCTACAGCGTTTCCGCGCGGGTGGAGCTGGAGCGCGGCAATCTGGTCCGCGCCCGGACCCTCATCGAGCGAAGCTTCGACGGAGTCCCGCCGACGGAAACCACCCTGGCGATGCGCGACAACCACCTTGTGGCGGCCCGGATCTACCAGCGCAGCGGGGAGCCCGAGAAAGCCGTCGAGCATCTGCTTGCGCTGCGCCGGCTGGACGAGCAGGCGCTGGAGATCGCCACCTCTGCGAAGGCGGCGCTGATGGGGGCACGCTTCGACTTCCAGAACCAGGAATTGCGCATCGCGCGCCTCAAGGCCGAGGAACTGCGTCGGAACGTCGAATTCGAACGCTCGCGTACGCGCTTCCAGCAGATCCTGTTCGGCGGCATCGCTGCCGCTGTTGCGCTCCTGATCGGCCTGCTGACCTTCGGCCTGATCACGATACGCCGCAGCCGCAACGAGGTGCGCGCCGCCAACGTCGGCTTGGGCATCGCCAATGCATCGCTGGAAAAGGCGCTCGCCGCAAAGACGGAGTTCCTGGCAACGACCAGTCACGAGATTCGCACGCCGCTCAACGGCATCCTCGGCATGACCCAGGTCATGCTCGCCGATCCGGCGCTGGAACCTGCCACGCGCGAGCGGGTGAACATCGTGCACGGAGCCGGCATGCGGATGCGCGGCATGGTCGACGACATCCTCGACGTCGCCAAGATGGAGAACGGCAACTTCACGATCGACACGACCACCGTCGATCTGCCCGCCACCCTGAAGGAGGCCACTAGGCTTTGGGAGGAGCAGGCGCAGGGGAGGGGGATCGCTTTCTCCCTGGAGTGCGCCGATGTGCCGCAATGGATCGAAAGCGATCCGACGCGGCTCCGCCAGATCGTCTTCAACCTGCTTTCCAACGCGCTGAAGTTTACCCATGCCGGCAGCATCGCGGTCCGGGCGACCGTGGTGGAAGGCGATGGTGCCCGACACTTGCAGATCGCCGTCCGCGATACCGGGATCGGTATCCCCGCGGACAAGCACGCGCAGATCTTCGAATCCTTCCGGCAGGTGGATGCCGGCACGACTCGCCAGTACGGCGGCACCGGCCTGGGGCTCACCATCTGCCGCAACCTTGCGGTCGCGCTCGGCGGGACGATCCGGGTGGAAAGCGTGGAGGGCGTGGGTTCGACCTTCACCGTCGTCCTGCCTCTGGTGGAGGCGCCGGCACCGGCGATGGCCGATGGCAGTGCCGGGGCGGCGGCCGGCATGCTGGTGATCGATCGCAACCCGATCGTGCGCGGCATGATGCGCACGCTGTTCGCGCCGCATGTCCTCGAACTGCGCTTCGCGGCTAGCGTCGAAGAAGCGCTCGACGAACTCGCAAAGGGCGGGATCGCGCGAGTGCTGATCGACGAGGCCGCGTTGGAAGCCGACACGGACGATCCAAAAGCTCGGGTGGAGCCGATCGCAAGCGCCGCCCGGGCCGCCGGCGCGACGACCACGATCCTCTGGCCCAACCTGGACGAGCGCACGCGCGCGGCGTTGGAGGCAGCGGGGATGGACCAGGTAATCGGGAAGCCGATCTCGGGCGCGCGGCTCGTGCAACTGCTCTTCGCGACGAAACGCAGGAATCCGGGCGATTCGGCCCTTGTTTCATGCGCGGCATAGCGCAATAGCCTTGGACACCATGCCCCCGCTGCTTACCCTCGCCATGCCCTTCAGGATCCGGGGGCGATGAACATTCTGTTTGTCGAAGACGATGCCATGAATCGCCGGGTCGTGCGCGACATGCTGGACGTCGCCGGGGCCACCATGGCGGAAGCAGATCGGGCCGAAGAAGGCCTGCGCCGGATCGATGAGGAAGACTTCGACGTGGTGCTCGTCGACCTGCGCATGCCCGGCATGGACGGGCTCGAGGCGATCGGCCGTATCCGGGCCCGCGAGGATGCCAAGCGTGACCTGCCGCTGATCGTCGTGACCGCCGACACGGCGCTCGACCTGCGTGAGCGCTGCATCGCCGCGGGGGCCGACGAGGTGCTGTTCAAGCCGGTCGCCATGGAGGCGCTGTTCGATGCGATCGGCCGCATCCTCGCGAGCAAGTCCGACGAAGACGCCATTCTCTTCTGACCTCCAGCCGCGGTAGCAGGGTTTCCCGCTGCGGAAGGCAAGGTGCCATGCGACCCGTCGCCGTCAGTGCCGGCCTCCACGGGTACGAGAGTCTGCGGGCAGCCTGTCGACTCCGTGGCCCCGGACCCGCATGGCTGCAGGGCGCACCAGTAGCCATGCCAGCAGGTCGGCGATGGCGTGTTTTTCCAGCGCTGGGGTTATGATCCCGCACGGCAGCGGACCTCTCGACACTCCGCTGCGCAGCGACGGTCGAAACAAGGGAAAAAGGTTGAACGCGGCGCCCCGCGCTGGTAGGGGCAGCGCATACCGCCGCGGCCTGCGCTCCGGCGACCTTTTGCTATTGCACGAAACGAATCGGAGTTAGACGGCCTCATGCAAATCATCGTCCGCGACAACAACGTCGACCAGGCTCTGCGCGCGCTCAAGAAGAAGCTGCAGCGCGAAGGCGTGTATCGCGAGATGAAGCTTCGTCGTCATTACGAGAAGCCGAGCGAGAAGCGCGCTCGCGAGCGTGCGGCTGCCGTGCGTCGCGCCCGCAAGCTCGAGCGCAAGCGCGCGGAGCGTGACAACGCCCGGTAAGATTTCGCATCCGGCGCCCGCACTCGGGTGCCGGATGTTGCTGCCTGTTCGGGTTTCCATCCTTCTTCATCGCCGTCGCGGCGCCGGTACGCGCCCCTGACATAAGCGGGATCGCTGTTCATGTCCGTCACTGCCGTCCCGCTCCAGCCCGTGAAGCGTCGCTACCTCGTCTGGCTCTGGATTGGCATTGCGCTGATCGTTGCGGCTGCGGCGGCGCTTGCGTGGGCCGGAACTCCGCACAGCAAGGTGACCGAGTCGGGTCTCCGCTACGAAATCATCGAACCGGGTACGGGCCCCGCGCCCACGGACGATGACGTCGCGCTGATCAACTATGTCGGCAAGCGTCCGGACGGTAGCGTGTTCGACCAGAACCAGCAGACTCCGATGCCGGTGCGCGGCGTGGTTCCAGGTTTTGCCGAAGCGCTGAAGATGATGCCGAAGGGGTCGAAGTACCGCTTCTGGATCCCGCCGCACCTTGGCTATGGCGCGCCGCGGCCCGCGGGTGCCCCGCCGCTCACGGGTGAACCGGCAGAACTGGCAAAGATCACGCTCCAGTTCGATGTCGAGCTGCTCGACTTCATCCCGGAGGCGGTGCTGCGTCAGCAGATGATGCAGCAGATGATGCAGGGCGGCGGCGCCGGTGGTGCGATGCCCGGCGGCGGCGCACCGGAAGGTTCCGGCCGCTAAGCCTCTGCGGAGCGCGGGCCTCGGTCCGCGCGCACGCTCCCGAGTTTCCAAGGCCCGGCACGCCACACGGCATGTCGGGCCTTTTGCTGTTGGTGCGTTGCGCTTCCTCGTTCTTGCGGAGCTTCACCATTCCGGGTGCGGCGCGACAGTGAAGTTCCGGCACTGGCAACTATGGGCGAAGTACCCGCCCGCCGGGGACTCGACCTGGGACGTGTTATGCTTCCGAACTGGATTAGTACGACCGGCGCGCTTCTTGAGTTAACCATGTAATGCTTCCTATAACCTGCCGGTGGCCGTATTCAGGCCGGGGGTTAGGGGATGAGCGGAGAGGCCGATCCATGGGTGCTGCCATCCGGCCCGGTCCCCACCGCGGGCCGGCGGGTCATGCGTTGGCAGCCCTCGCGCGGTGTCCTGCGAACTCGCCTGCTCTTGTTCCTGAGCTTGCTCGATCTCGTGGTGATCCTCGGCAGCTTCCTGTTCGTCGGAGCGCTACACAGTTCCGGGGGGGCTCAGCAGGGGCTGGTGATCGGGCTTGCGATGCTCTCGATCTATTTCCTCTCCGCCTTCAGCAGCGGGGCCTTTGCCGTCTCCGTGATCGACCGCAGAAGCAGAGGGGTAGCCTGCGCCCTTCGTTCGATGCTGTTCGCAGCAGGGGCGGTCCTGTTCACCGCCTTCTACCTGCGGGCAAGTGCGGATTTGTCGCGGGTCATCGTTGCAGGCGGCACACTCGTCAGCCTTGCTGCCCTGGCGGTCGCGCGGAGTTTGTTCCTCCGCAACGCGCGCCGCATCATCGGCGGCAACCCGTACAACGTGGTGCTTCTTTCGGACGGAGGGGCGTTTCGCAGGACCGGCGCGGGCGAATACTCGACCATCCTGGCAGCTTCTAGCTTCGAGCCAGGACGGCACGATCCTATGATGTACGATCGTCTCGCCGTGGCCCTGCAGAAGGCGGACCGGGTCGTAGTCGCCTGTTCTGCCGAGCGGAGGCACGCGTGGGTGCATGCGCTGCAAGGGGCAAATGTGCAGGGGGAGGTGCTGACCCCCGAGCTGACGGCTTTGGCTCCGCTGGGCGTGGCGCACTTCGGTGAAGATCCGACCCTGATCGTTGCGAAGGGGCCGCTCGGGGTGGAGGAGAGGCTCGTCAAGCGCCTGTTCGACATCGCGGTCGCCTGCGGCGCGCTGCTGCTGCTGGCGCCGATATTCGCAGTGATCGCGCTGGCGATCCGGATGGAGTCGCCGGGCCCTGTGTTGTTCGTTCAACGCCGGATCGGCCGCGGGAACCGGATGTTCCACATGCTGAAGTTTCGCAGCATGCGCCCGGAGCGGTGCGACGAAGACGGAAGCGCCTCCACCACACGGGATGATGACCGGATCACGCGCGTCGGGCGATTGCTCCGCCGCACCAGCCTCGACGAGCTGCCGCAGCTGGTGAACGTCCTTGCGGGGAATATGTCGATCGTCGGCCCTCGGCCGCATGCGCTGGGGTCGCGTGCGGAGGATCAGCTGTTCTGGGAAATAGACGACCGCTACTGGCATCGGCACGCGGCGAAACCGGGGCTGACCGGCCTGGCGCAGGTGCGTGGCTATCGCGGCGCCACCAACCACCGGAGTGACCTGGTCAACCGGCTGCAGGCCGATCTCGAGTATCTACATGGTTGGACGATCTGGCGGGACATGCTGATCGTCGCGCAAACCGTCCGAGTGCTCGTACACCGAAACGCATACTAAGGGTGTGGACGGAATTCAGCCAATAACTGGCGGTGGCGAGATGCACCGTGTCGATAGAGGGTGCTGCAGTGAAATGGAACTGAGAAAGGTGGGCTCCAGAAGCAGTCAATCCAGAACCTTCAGCCGAATTGATAAGGCAGGAAGGGATGGCTGTTAGTCTATTGAAACGATACTCCGCCAAGACACTTGTGCGGCAAAAGTGTGCTCAGCCATAGCGACTCATATCCGAGGCAGTTTTCCGCGCGTCCGTAAGACGCATTAGAAGAGGGCATGCCTCGCATCTCTCCGGCCTTGCTTGTCCTTGTGCTCGCGTTTGCGACACCGGCCGCTGCAGTCCCCGTCTTTGCACCTGCCGTGTCCGCGAGCGAGGACCTGCTGGCACTGCGCACGCTAGATCGGCGGATGGAGACGGTCGGCTATCGCCTGGCGGCGCGTGCCGCGCATTTATGCCCCGACAAGGCGCCGCTGCCCGGCTTCCTGCTGCACGACATCAGCCAGTACGGCGGATCGGATCGCGCGGAGGTGCGCACCACCTTCGGAATCGGCAATGCCCCATCGGTGCTGGCGCTGGCGCCAGACAGCCCCGCCGCGCGCGCGGGGCTTCGCGAAGACGACGGAATCGTCGCGATCGACGGCCGACGGGTGCCCGAACTGCCGAGCGGCACGAGCGGGACCTTCACGCGCCTGCTGGCGGTGACGGACCAGCTCGAGAAGGCGCTGGCGAGCGGGGAGGTTACGCTGACGGTCGAGCGGAACGGCGCGCGGCAGGAGATCCGGTTCAGCCCGGAACAGGGATGCCCGTCGCGCTTCCAGACCCGACCGTCGGAGACGCTCGATGCCCGCGCGAACGGCGATTATGTCGAAGCGACAACCGCGATGGTCGCCTATGCTGGGGATGATGCCGAGCTTGCAGCCGTGCTGGGGCACGAGATGGCGCACAACATCCTGAAGCACCGCGCCCGCCTCAACGCCGCTGGCATACAGCGGGGCCTGCTCCAGCAGTTCGGGCGCAACGCGCGGCTGACCCGCAACACGGAGGTCGAGGCGGATCGGTTCGGCGTGTACCTGATGGCGCACGCCGGCTTCGATCCGCAGGCGGCGGTCCGTTTCTGGGAACGCTATGGCCGGGAACATGGTGCCGGCATCTTTCGCGCGGCAACGCACCCGAGCGAACGTCGTCGCATCGAGATCATCAAGGCCGAGATCGCCCGCATGCAACGCCTGGAACAGGCCGGGCAGGAGCCGCTGCCCGATCTCGGCAGCCAGCCGAACTAGCGCTCAGCCTGCAACGCGCAGGCGGGGAGACGGAGCTGCGGCTTTCGGTTGGTCCGGCCAGATGCCGCGCGCGTCGTGCACGCGCTTGTCGGCGCGTTCGTCCAGCGGCACCGATCGGAAGATGTCGTGGTCGACCAGCACCACGAACGCTGGGCAGGTCTCCAGCGCGGTGTCGAGATCGATCAACTGCGCACCGGTGCCCTCGAACGCCTGCGGGAGGCGCGCGGCATAGGGCTCCACGATCCGGACGCGATCGCCGAAGCGCTTCGCCAGGTGCAGCGCGATCTTGAGTGCAGGGCTTTCACGGAAATCGTCGATGTTGGCCTTGAACGCGAGGCCCAGGCACGCGATCGGCGCTCCGGGCACCGCTTCTGCGAGTGCTTCCGCCCGGGCGATCGTGTGGGCGATCTTCGCGTCGTTGACTTCGCGCGCGGTGCGAATCAGCCTGCTATTCTCCGGATCGGCATGCACCAGGAACCAGGGGTCGACTGCGATGCAGTGGCCGCCGACGCCGGGCCCGGGCGACAGGATGTTGACGCGCGGGTGGCGGTTGGCCAGGCGGATCACCTCCCAGACGTCGATGCCCATCGTGTCTGCCACCACCGAGAGCTCGTTGGCAAAGGCGATGTTGACGTCCCGGAATGCGTTTTCGGTGAGCTTGGTCATTTCCGCCGCACGCGCCGTGGTGGTCACGCAGGCGCCCCGCACGAAGCGGCGGTAGAAATGTAGTGCCTTGCGGGCACAGCGCGGGGTGATGCCGCCGATCACCCGATCGTTGTCGATCAGTTCGACCAGGATTCGGCCGGGCAGCACGCGCTCCGGGCAATAGGCGATCGCGACGTCCGCGGTCCCGCTGCAATGGCCGGGGATCGCGAGGTCCGCACGCCTGTCGGCGAGCAGTGCCGCCACCTTCTCGGTGGTGCCGATCGGGGAGGTGGACTCCAGGATTACGGTATCGCCCGCCTTGAGCACGGGCGCGATGGTGGCGGCGGCTTCCAGCACATAGCCGATGTCGGGCTCATGGTTCGGCCCGAAGGGGGTCGGCACCGCGATGACGAACACGTCGGCCGGCGCGATCTGGGTCGAGGCCCGCAGCAGACCGCGTGCAACGACGCCCGAAACCAGGCCGTCCAGATCGATTTCCTCGATGTGGACCTTGCCCGAGTTCACCGTCTCGACCACGCGCGGATCGACGTCGATGCCGAGGACGGAGGCACCCGAGCGGGCGATCACGGCGGCGGTGGGCAGGCCGATATAGCCCAGCCCGACCATGCAAACCTTCAGTTCAGAGTCCGAAATCACGTGCCACGATCTCCGCGATCCTTGCCGATGCCCGGCCGTCGCCGAACGGATTATGCGCGCGGGCCATGGCCGCATAGGCTTCGTGGTCGTCGAGGAGCGTGCAGATTCCCGAAACGATACGATCTTCGTGCGGGCCGACGAGGCGCGCGGTGCCGGCCGTGACGCCCTCCGGCCGCTCGGTGGTCTCGCGCATCACCAGCACCGGCTTGCCGAGGGCAGGGGCTTCCTCCTGCACCCCGCCCGAATCGGTGAGGACGATGTGGGCGAGTTCGAGCGCGCGGATGAAGTTGGGGTAAGCCAGCGGCGCCACGCGCGCGACGTTTGGGCGATCTCCGAGCACTGCGTCCATGGCTGCGATCACGTTCGGGTTGGGGTGGACCGGAAAGAGCACCGCCACGTCCGGGCGGTCGGCGATGCGGCCGACCGCGCGCGCGATCGCGGCCATGCCGTCCCCGAAGTTCTCCCGCCGGTGGGTCGTCACCAGCACGACGCGTTTGCCGGCAAAGCGTTCTGCAATGGGCGCGATCTCGGCAGCGAGCCCGGGATCGGCGGCGATCCGATCGCGGGTCGCGTGCAGTGCGTCGATCACCGTGTTGCCGGTGACGTGGATGGATGCAGGCGACACGTTCTCCGCCCGCAAGGCGGCGGCCGCGGTCTCGGTCGGCGCGAAGTGGAGGTCGGCGATCGGGGCGACGATGCGCCGGTTCACCTCCTCGGGCCAGGGCTGGTAGATGTCGCCGGAGCGAAGGCCCGCCTCGACATGGCCGACCGGGATTTTTCGGTAATAGGCGGCGAGGGCGCCCACCATCGCCGTCGCCGTGTCGCCCTGGACGATCACCCGGTCGGGACGCTCGCGGTCCATCACCTCGCCCAACGCCAGCAGGAGGCGGGCGGTCAGGCGATCCAGCGACTGGCCGGGCTCCATCAGGTCCAAGTCGATGTCCGGCGTCACTCCCGCGATCGCAAGCACCTGATCGAGAAGGCCGCGATGCTGCGCCGTGACGCAACTGCGCACCGCAAGTCCCGGTCGCTCGGCTAGCGCGTGCAGGACCGGGAACAGCTTGATCGCTTCGGGACGTGTGCCGAATACGACCAGAATGCGTCGATTTGGGTGCGGTGGCATGGCAGCCTCCTATCGCGGATGTTTAGGGAGTGCTAATTCCGCGAGACTATGGGCTGGGGGGCCCGACCGTCCAGTGGCCGTCCGGCCGAAGCAATCACAGGGAGCAAGCATGACCATCAAGCCACTTCGCAAGGCAGTGTTTCCGGTCGGGGGCCTCGGCACCCGGTTCCTGCCGGCAACCAAGGCCATGCCGAAGGAAATGCTCCCGGTCGTCGACCGTCCGCTGATCCAATATGCCGTGGACGAGGCGATCGAGGCGGGCATCGAGCAGATGATCTTCGTCACCGGTCGCGGCAAGCATGCGATCGAAGACCATTTCGACATCGCCTACGAGTTGGAGGCGACCATGTCGGGCCGCGGCAAGTCGCTCCAGGTGCTCGACGCCACGCGCCTGAAGCCGGGTCGTGTCGCCTATGTGCGCCAGCAGGAGCCGATGGGGCTGGGCCACGCCGTCTGGTGCGCACGCGACATCGTCGGCGACGAGCCGTTCGCGGTGCTGCTCGCGGACGACTTCATGGTCGGCCAGCCGGGCTGCCTCAAGCAGATGGTCGAGGCGTACAACAAGGTCGGCGGCAACCTGATCTGCGCGCAGGAAGTGGCCGACGACCAGACCGACAAATACGGCGTGATCACGCCGGGCACGCGCGACGGCACGCTGACCGAAGTGAAGGGCCTCGTCGAGAAGCCTAAGGCGGGGACGGCGCCGTCGAACCTGGCGGTGATCGGTCGCTACGTGCTCCAGCCCGAGGTCATGCGCATCCTGGAGACGCAGGAGGCCGGTGCCGGTGGCGAGATCCAGCTGACCGACGCGATGGCGCGGATGATCGGCAATCAGCCTTTCCACGGCGTGACCTTCCAGGGCGTCCGCTACGATTGCGGCGACAAGGCGGGCTTCCTCCAGGCCAATCTCGCAACCGCGCTGGCGCGCGAGGACGTGGGCCCCGCAGTCCGCGCCTTTGCCAAGGACCTGCTCGCCTGACGACTGCGCCCGGCACGCAGCCGGGCGTCAGAACGCCAGCAGGCGATCCTCGCCCAGGGTCGCCAGCAGGCTGACCAGCCCGCCGGCGGCCGTGCCGGCGGGGAGCTCGGCCATCGAGAGTCCGGTCAAGGCGAGACCGGACTGGCAGACCAGCAGTTCCACGCCGCTCTCGCGGGCGATCGCGACGAGGTCGGCCCGGTCCGGCAACCCGGCCGCAGCGAGCCGGGCGGCATCGGGATCGGCGGACGCCTGGAGCAGTACGACCGCGTCTTCATGGAGGAACACCCGCGCCCGGCCGCCCAGCGCGGCAGTGGCCGCAGCGGTGGAGAGTGCCGCCCGGAAGCGGAGGGGATCGGCGGTCGCGACGAGGACGGTCAGCCCCCGCATGCGGCGCACCCAGGATCCTTGGGGAGCAGCAGCGTCCGGAAGCGCAGCGCCAGCGTGTCGATCAGCAGCAGCTTGCCCGCGCTATCCTCGCCGAAGCCGGTGATGGCGCGGATCGCCTCCAGTGCGGCGAGGCTGCCGACGACGCCGGTCAGGGCGCCGAGTACGCCCGTGTCGGCACAGCTGCGATCCGGGCGTTCCGGGTCTTGGCCGACGAAGCAGCGATAGCAGGGCTTGTCCGCTTCCCAGCCGCGGAACACCCCCAGCTGCCCCTCGAACTCGCCGACTGCGGCGGCGACCAAGGGCACGCGGGCCGCAAGTGCGGCATCGGCCACCGCAAGCCGCGTGGCGAAATTGTCGGTCCCGTCGACCACGACGTCCATGCCGCCGACCAGCCCGGCTGCGTTCGCCGAATCGATCCGGAGCTGGTGCACGGTGACGGATACGTGCGGGTTGAGCCGTGCGACCGCGTGCCGCGCGACCTCAGCCTTCGGCTGTCCCAGATCCCCGGTGCCGAACAGGGTCTGGCGCTGGAGGTTCGACAATTCGATGCGGTCGTCGTCGATGATGCTGAGCCGCCCGATTCCTGCCGCGGCAAGATACTGGATCACTGGCGAGCCGATGCCGCCTGCACCGACCACGCACACATGCGCGGCGGCGAGCCTGGCCTGCCCGGCGCCGCCGACTTCCTTTAGCACAATGTGGCGGGCGTAGCGCTCCAGCTCCGCGTCGGTCAGGATCATTCGGGCAGGTCGAAGGTCATGCTCACACGGTACCAGGTGCCTTCCACCGCGAAGCGCGTGTTCAGATTGTCGCGCGCGAAGCCGAGCACCAGCCCGGCCGCATATTGCTCGACCGTGGGGCAGTTGATGGCGCGCGGGATGGTCGCCCGCACGCTCGCGCCGCTGCCGACCAGGACGGCGACGTCGGCATGGACGCGGCGCTTGCCGGCGATCGGGGCAGGCGGCGTGCAACGGCCCTGCGCCATTTCGCCCTGGACGAAGCGGACCATCTGCGGCGTCACTTCCGGTTGGGTACGATAGGGAAGCGCGTCCAGGGCTTCCCAATCGATCGGCGAGGTACGGAGGCGATTCGGTTCCGCCGGAGGTGGCGTCAGCTGCGCAGTCAGCGCGGCCATCAGGGCGAGGAAGGGGGTCACCGCCCGGTCGACCCGAAGCCGCCACTGCCGCGCGCGGTCTCGTCCAGGGTCGGCACTTCCTCGAGTGACGCGCGGAGCACCGGCGCCGGCACGAGCTGTGCGATGCGCTCGCCGCGACCGATGGCGAACGGTTCCTGTCCCAGATTGACCAGGATCACCTTCACTTCCCCGCGATAGTCGCTGTCGATCGTGCCGGGCGTGTTGAGGCAGGTGATGCCGTGCTTGATCGCAAGGCCGGAGCGGGGACGAACCTGCACTTCGTAGCCGGCGGGGATGGCCAGGGCGAAGCCGGTCGAGACCGCGTGCCTGGCGCCGGGCGCAAGCGTGCAGTCTTCCGCGGCCACGATGTCCATGCCCGCGGCGCCGGCCGTCGCATAGGCCGGCAGCGGCAGCCCCCGGCCATGTTCCAGCCGAAGGACGGCGATGCGGATCGGTTCGCCGCTCATTGGCCGGCCTGAAGGGAGGCGAGCATCCGGGTCGTGGCCGAGAGCACCTCCGGGTCGTTCAGGATCTCGTTGCCCTTGCCCGGGAGCACGCGGAAATCGGTCGCAATGCCGCGAAGCGCGAGTGCCTCGGCATAGCCGCGCGAGAACTTCGGCGGGGTGATCGGGTCCTCGGAGCCGACCAGCAGCGCGGCCTTGGTCTGCGGGCGCACACCGCCCACCGTCATCAGCGGATCGAGGCTGTCGGGTGCAGGCTTGAACGATGTGCCGGGCATCCGCTTCTCCATGTGCTTGCGCCATTCGGGCAACATGCACGGACAGGCGGCGAGCACCATACCATCGATCAGTTTCGGCCGGAGGCCGGCGAGGTTCGCCACCAATGCCGCCCCGCCGCCGTCCCCGACGACGACGGTGGGAACGTCCGGATATCGTTTGCGCCCGGCCTCGATCCGGTCGGCAAAAGCCGTGATACGCTCCCGCGTGAAACCACGGGTCATACCCTTGTCCGCGTCGCCCTCTGCCACGGGCTCGGTGAGCGCCACCACCCGCGCACCAGGGGCCGCGGCCGCCAGGTCGCGCCCGAAGCGGTGGGGATCGGTCGCATCCGACGTCGCCCCGTCCCGGTGCAGCACATAGACCAGTGCCTTCACCGAACGACGGCCGCTGGGGCCGAACGCCTGCTCCCGCACCGTCACTGTTGCACTGTCGGAGGCCGGACGAACCCCGCCGCCGGCGCAGTTTGCGAGCGCGAGACCCAGGGCGAGGGGGAACAGCCTATGCCAGCGCATGTGCGATCCGCTCCGCCAGACGCTCCGCAACCAGGTCCTTGTCCATTCGCTCCCAACTTTCCACGCCATTTTCAGTCACCAGGTGGATCGCGTTGGCGGTCCCGCCCATCACGTCCCCCGATACGTCGTTGGCGACAATCCAATCTGCGCCCTTCCGTGCGCGCTTCCCGGCGGCATGGTCGATCACGTCGTGCGTTTCCGCCGCAAACCCGACCAGCAGCCGCGGTCGCCGCAGGCTATGCCCGAGCGTCGCGAGGATGTCCGGGTTGGCGACGAGTTCCAGCCGATCGCCCATGTCCGCCTTGGCGCGCTTCAGGGGCGCGGCCTCGACCCGCCAGTCCGCGACGGCTGCCACCATCACCGCGGCGTCGGCCGGAAGCGCCGCCTCAACTGCGTCCGCCATCTCGCGCGCGCTTTCCACGTCCACCCGCGACACGCCCGGCGGGGTCTGAAGCGCCGTCGGCCCGGACACCAGCGTCACGCGCGCGCCGAGCTTCGCCAGCGCGCCGGCAATCGCATAGCCCTGGCGGCCGGAGGAGCGGTTGGCGATGTAGCGCACCGGGTCGATCGCCTCGTGCGTCGGCCCCGCCGTCACCAGCACGTGCCGGCCGGCGAGGGGCCGGGCCGCGGGTGCCAGGGCGCGTTCGATCGCAGCGAGGATCGCTGCGGGCTCCGGCAGGCGGCCCGGTCCATACTCCCCACAGGCCATCGTGCCTTCGTCGGGCTCGAGCACCGTGACGCCGTCGCGACGCAGTTGCGCGACGTTGCGGACGGTGGCGGCGTGCTGCCACATGCGCACATTCATCGCGGGCGCAGCGAGCACCGGCTTGTCGGTCGCGAGCAGCAGCGTGGTCGCCAGATCGTCGGCCATGCCGGCGGCCATCTTCGCAAGCAGGTCTGCCGTCGCGGGTGCGACCACGACCAGGTCTGCCTCGCGGCTGAGCTGGATGTGGCCCATCTCGGCCTCTTCCTTCAGGTCCCACAGGCTGGTGTGGACCGGTGCCTCCGAAAGCGCGGCGAGCGTCATCGGGGTGACGAAGTGGGCGCCTCCTTCGGTCAGCACGCAGCGCACGGAAATGCCGGCCTTGCGGCACAGGCGGATCAGTTCGCACGCCTTGTAGGCGGCGATGCCACCCCCGACGATCAGCAGGATGCGCTTCATCGCGTGATCCTCTGCACCCGAACCCGCCGCCTGTCGAGCAGCACGCGGGCGAGGTCGCGCAGCCCGTCCGGCGCAAAGGCCAGGCCAACGAGCAGCAGGGGAGCGACGAGGAATGCCCAATAGAAGTCGTCCGCGCCCGGGAGGATGGCTGTCGCGGCAGCATAGACCGCCAGCGTCACGGTCACACGCAACGCGACCGGATCGTCCCACATCGCCCAGCCGAACAGCGCGAGCGCGACCAGCAGCGCGGTCATCGCGGCCGGCAGCAGGTGGAGCACCGTCGTGGTGATGGCGGCGCGCACGAAGAAGCCGAAGCCGTGCAGCCCCGCCGCGTCCGAGGCGGTCGGATCGAGCGGACCAACGACCTGCGCGACGGCCTGGGCGTGGAACACCAGGACGATGGCCAGCAGGCCGACTCCCGCCGCCCAGCCCAACGCCTCGCGGCGCCGTCCCTCGGCAAAGGCGAGCAGCCCCATGGCGATGGCGTAGAAGGCGGCGGTCTCGCGGATCAGCATCGCCGCGGTGGCGACGGCGACCGCCTCTACCCAGCGGTCCTGCTGTCGGATCGCCAGCGACAAAGCCACCAGCATGCCTGCCCAGGTCTCGGGAAAGAGCACGACGTCGGGCGCCAGCAGGCCCACCATCCCACCGGCCAGGAGCAGCATCCCCCCGAACACCGGCAACGGCCGGGCCAAGGCCTCGCGCAACCGCTTCTGCCAGGCAAAGGCGGTTCCGACCGCCAGCAGCAGGAGCAGCAGGGCCGACACCAGCCCCGGGAGTACGGCGAGCACCACCGGCAGCGTGGGCAGGGGAAAGGAGAGGAACGGCTTGAGCGGATAGCCGCCGCTGCGCAGCATCCGTGCGGTTGCCGGGTAATAGGCCTCGCCACCGCGCAGCGCGCCGACGATGCCATCGTGCACGCTGATGTCGCTCTGCTCGATCGCGGCGCGCGGCGCTGGCACGCTCCCGCCGCGTACCCCCATCAGCGCACCGGCCACGACCAGCAGCAGGAACAGGACCAGCGCCACTGCCTGGTTGGCCGAGAGGCCGCTGGCCCGACTTGGGCGAACCAGCCACAGCGGGCGGGCGGGCCGCGCCATCAGCTGGCCAGCAGCGTCGCCGCTACCGCCAGCGCAGCGCTCACCACGGCCACGCCGATGTATCGCCACCCGCCGCCGACGCGGATGACCTCGATTTCACGCAACGGCGGGGCAGGGGGCGCACCCCCCGGCGTCGGATACCGTGCTTCCAGATTGCGGATCAGCTGCGGCAGCCGCGCAAAAGTGCGCAGGTCGGTGACGATGCGGTCGGCGACCGCCGCCTCCGGACCCAGTTCGTCCCGGATCCAGCCGCGCACGAACGGCGCCGCCGTTTCCCACAGGTTGATGTCTGGATCGAGCGAGGTGGCCACGCCCTCCACCATCACCATGGTCTTCTGGAGCAGCAGCAGGTGGGGCTGGGTCTGCATGTCGAAGTCGCGCGTGATGTTGAAGAGGCTCTCCAGCATCATGCCGACCGACATGTCCTTGACGGCCAACCCGCGCATCGGCTCGCCGACCGCACGCAGCGCCGTCGCGAACTCCGCGACATTATGGTGCGCGGGCACATAGCCGGCTTCGAAGTGGATTTCGGCGACGCGGCGATAGTTGCCGGTGATCAGGCCGTAGAGGATTTCGGCAAGCCACACCCGTGCCCGTCGGTCGATGCGGCCCATGATGCCGAAGTCGATCGCGCAGATACGCCCGTCCGGCAGCGCAAACAGGTTCCCCTGGTGCATGTCGGCGTGGAAGAAACCCTCCGCAATCGCCTGGCGCAGGAACGCCTGCACCAGCTTGCGCGCCATCGCCGGCAGGTCGTGGCCAGCCTCGATCAGGGCGGCACGGTTCGACAGCTTGATGCCGTCGATCCACTCGATCGTCAGCACCCGGCTGGTGGTGCGCTGCCAGTCGACCGCGGGGACGGTGAAGTCCGGCTCCGCCTGCATCGCTTCGGCAAGTTCGGAGGCCGAGGCCGCTTCGCGCCGCAGGTCGAGCTCGCGCGCGGTCCAGCGCTTCATGGTCTCGATGACGAGCCGCGGACGCAGCCGCTTCAGCTCGCCGCCATAGGCCTCGAGCTGGGCGGCGGCCCATTCATAGGTGTCGATCGCCTGGTTGAACTCGTGCTCCACGCCAGGGCGCAGCACCTTGACCGCCACCGTGCGGCCGTCGGTCGTGACGGCGCGGTGGACCTGCGCGATCGAGGCAGCGCCGACCGGCACTTCCTCGATCTCGGCGAACACGCTCTCGATCGGTCGGCCGAGACCCGCCTCGATCGCCGGGCGGATCACCGACCAGGGGAGCGGCGGCAGCGCGTCCTGCAGCGCGAGCAGATCGTGTGCCGGGCCCTCGCCGACCAGGTCGGGACGGGTGGCGAGTGTCTGGCCGAGCTTGATGGCAGCGGGGCCAAGCGCCTGAAGCGCCTGCGCGTAGCGCGGCTCCTTGGGCACGAACATGCCCATCTGAAGGAGGCGAGCAACGCGGCGGAGTCCCGGCGGGGTGTTCGGGTCTCGCTCAAGCCCGCGTAGCGCGCCGTGGCGTGCCAGCGTGCGGCCCCATTTCCAAAGGCGCCAGCCATGGGTGATCTTGGAGGTCATGCCCGATCCTCGATGCGGCGGGGACGGGGGCTCAGATCTTCCACCCGCTGTGGATCGCGACCAGGCCGCCGAGCAGCGGCTCGACCTTGGTCCGCACGAACCCGGCGTCACCGATCATGCGCTCGAACGTCGGCATGTCCGGGAAGCGCCGGATCGATTCGATCAGGTAGCGATAGCTGACCTCGTCGTCGGCAAGGAGCTTGCCGAGCTTGGGCACGAGCTTGTGCGAATAGGCGTCGTAGACCTCCGCGAAGCCCGGCCACTGGGTGGTCGAGAACTCCAGGCAGAAGAAGCGCCCGCCGCGGCGCAGGACGCGATGCGCCTCACGCAACGCCTTGGGAATGTCGGTCACGTTCCGGATGCCGAAGGCGATGGTGTAGGCGTCGAAGAAGCGATCGGGGAACTGGAGCACTTCCGCGTTCGCTTCGGTCCACACCAGCCCGTCGATCCCGCGCTGCTGCGCGCGGCCCATGCCGACCTCGAGCATCGCCGGATTGATGTCGGCGACCGTGATCGACGCCCCGCGGGCGGCCATGCGGAAGGCAATGTCGCCGGTGCCGCCGGCCATGTCGAGGATCTGCTCGCCCGGCTGCGGCTTCACCCGCCGCACGAAGCGGTCCTTCCAGAGCCGATGCATGCCCCCGGACATGGCATCGTTCATGAGGTCGTAGCGGGAGGCTACGCTGGCGAAGACGTCCCCGACACGGCGGGTCTTTTCCTCGGGGGCGACTTCTTCATAGCCGAACGAGACGGTGTTGGTCATGCAAGCGCCTTAGCCAAGCCTTGTGGCCCGGGCAAACCCTGCCTAGCTCCCACCCATCATGCCCGAGCTTCCCGAAGTCGAAACCACCGTGCGTGGACTGCGCCCGGTGCTGGAGGGGCAGCGCATCGCGCGTGTCGTGCCCCGCCGCGCCGACCTGCGCCGCGCGATCCCCGAGGACCTGGGCCAGCGGCTCACCGGGGCGCGGGTGATCGCGCTTGGCCGCCGCGCCAAATACGGCCTGATCGACACCGACCGGGGGGACACGCTCGTCTTCCACCTCGGCATGTCCGGGCGCTGGCGCGTCGATCCTTCGGAGCTGCTGCCGCACGACCACCTGCTGATCGAGACGGAGGCGGGAAGGTCGCTCGCGTTGAACGATCCGAGGCGATTCGGCTCGCTCGATCTGCTGCGCACCGAATCGGTCGAGGCATGGGCGCCGTTCCGCGCGCTGGGCCCGGAGCCGCTGGGCCCCGAGTTCACCGGCGGCTATCTGGCGCAGGCATTCGCCGGCCGGGTCGCGCCGGTGAAGGCGTTGTTGCTGGACCAGCGGATCGTCGCCGGGCTCGGCAACATCTATGTGTGCGAGGCGCTGAACCTGGCGCGAATCGCTCCGTCGCGCGCGGGCGGGCAGATCGCCCGCGCCCGGCTCGATCGGCTGGGGGAGGCGATCCGCACCGTCCTGCTCGCCGCGATCGAGGCGGGCGGCTCCACCCTGCGCGATTATGCGCGGCCCGATGGCGAATTGGGCTATTTCTCCAAGCATTGGCGGGTCTATGGGCGTGAGGGTGCAGCCTGTCCCTGTGGAGGGATGGTGCAGCGCCGCACCGAAGGCGGGCGTTCCACCTTCTGGTGCCCCAAGTGCCAGCGCTGAAAAGCTTGACCTTTTCGACGGTGCGCGGTAGGGGCGCCGCTTTCCCGGGCCGTGGAGTTTCTGCGCCCGTTCATGCAGCACAGGATCAGGACGGCACATGGCGAACACGCCACAGGCGAAGAAGCGTATCCGGCGCAACGAGCGTCGCGCGGAAATCAACGGCGCGCGGGTCAGCCGCATCCGTACCTTCATCAAGAAGGTCGAATCGGCGCTGGCATCGGGCGATCGTGAGGCGGCTTCGGCTGCTCTGACCGCAGCGCAGCCGGAACTGGCGCGGGGCGTCGCCAAGGGCGTGCTCCACAAGAACACCGCGTCGCGCAAGTTCGCACGCCTGACCAAGGCGGTGTCGTCGCTCGCCTGAGCGCACGCACGACCAGGTTGAAAAAGGGGCTTCGCCGGGTGCCGGCGGAGCCCCTTTTTCGTGCCCGGAATCCGCCGCCGCGGGACGAATCAAGTACGGCGGTCCAAGTCACGGACAAGTCACGGATTTGTCACGATTCGAATGGGGCCGTAACAAACCGGATCGGCTAAGTCCCTGTTATTGCTTGCAAAAAACGGAAACCCGCGGAATTCCGAGGGGTTCGGGGTGTCAATGCTCTATATTATTTTTTTGGGCGTGACCGGCTCTTGATCTTCCTTCCGCCGCCTTCCTAAACAAGCCCCACGCCCCGGCTCCGGGGCACGGTATCGCGGAGTTTCGCGTGCGGTTCCGGTCTTCACGGCCAGGTTACCGTTGGAGCTTATCGCTAGTTGGAATCACAGGCTGAAAGCGCCGCTTTCGGTCGGGGGAGAGGTGTGTTCGCGTGACGGGAACGGGGGAAGGAACAGCAGCAGCCGTGGAAGCCGCGTGGGGGCGCGTGCGCCACAACCTGCGCCTGTCCGCAGGGCTGCGGCTGTTTGACCGCTGGCTGAAGCCGATGGTGCTGCTCCCGGACAGCGACGCCGACATGGTGCGCCTGGGGCTCCCGTCGGCGTTCATGACGAACTGGGTGAAGAGCCACTACGCGGATCGGCTGTTGTTCGAGTTCCGCGCCTGCCTGCCCGAGATCCGCACCGTCTCGGTCGAGACCGTCAGCACGCTGGAGCCCGCGCGCGTCCTGACCGGCGAGTCGATCGCGCCGGCGACGCCGGTGGCCGGCGCGACGCTGCTCGCCGATTCGCCCGCGCCCGTCCCGGCTGCCGAGCCCGTTCCCGCGCAGCCGATCGGCGCGCCGGAGCGCTCGCAGTTCGATCCGCGCTTCACTTTCGACCGATTCGTGTCGCATGATTCGAACCGCGTCGCCCGTAACGCAGCCCAACTGCTGGCGGAGCCCGGCGTGCCGCGGTTCAGCCCGCTCTACCTCCACAGCGGCACCGGCCAGGGCAAGACGCACCTGATGCACGCGATCGGCCACGCGTTCCTCGCGGCCAATCCGCAGGCGACGGCGATCTACATGCCGGCCGAGCGCTTCATGTTCGAGTTCGTGAGCGCGGTGCGCGCCCGCGACACGCACAGCTTCAAGGCGCGGCTGCGCGCCGTCGACCTGCTGATGATCGACGACCTCCAGTTCGTGGCCGGCAAGGACGCGACCCAGGAGGAGTGCTTCCACACCGTCAACGCGTTCATGGACGCGGGCAAGCGGCTGGTGATCGCGTGCGACCGCAGCCCGCACCTGCTCGACGGCGTCGAGAGCCGGCTGGTGTCGCGCCTGGGCGCGGGCTTGGTCGCCGACATCAAGCCGCCGGCACTCGAACTGCGCCACGCGATCCTCTCGCGCCGCCTGGCCGAGAACGCCGCGGTGCCGGTGCCGGCCGACGTCCTAGACCTGCTCGCCAGCCGGATCCACGGCAGCGTGCGCGAGCTGGAAGGCGCCTTCAACCGCGTCGTCGCCTATGCGCAGCTGATCGGCCAGCCGGTCACCATGGACTTCGCGGTCCAGACCCTCGGCGAGATGCTCCAGGGTCCGAAGAAGCGGATCACCATCGACGACATCCAGCGCGCGGTCTCCAGCCACTTCGAACTGAAGCAGCTCGATCTGGTCTCCGCCCGCCGTGCCGTCGCGATCGCGCGTCCGCGCCAGATCGCCATGTACCTCGCCAAGCGGCTCACCACCCGTTCGCTGCCCGAGATCGGCCGCAAGTTCGGCAACCGCGATCATTCGACCGTCATTCATGCCGTGAAGCGCATCGAGTCGCTGCGTGGCCTCGACGGCGAGATCGACGGCGCGGTCCGCCAGCTGATGCGGCAGCTCGAGGGCGCCTGAAGCGCCGGGGCAGCCGCACGGGCTGCCCCTTGCAATCAACGCCGCGACGTCGGACGCGGTCGCAGCTGGTCCAGCGCATCCGCGTTGTCGCGGCCCCAGGCGTAGAGCAGCTCGACCGGCTCGACGAAGCGACGTCCGAGCGGCGTCAGCGCATATTCGACCGCCGGCGGAATCGTCCCGTGGACGTGGCGGGTGATCAGCCCGCTCTCCGCCATCTCGCGCAGGGTCTGGGTCAGCATCTTCTTCGAAATGCCGGGCAGGCTGCGGAGCAGCACGCCCGTGCGCGCGACCCCAGCGTGACGGACATGCAGGGTGTGCAGCACCATGCTCGTCCACTTGGTTGCAAACAGCTCCAGCGTGCGACGCGGTGCGCAATCCTCGCGCCATTGCTCCTCGGCCGAACCGATCCGCATGTGGGTACCTCCTGGTGCCTATGTCCCTGAATGGTGCCGTCTAGAAGCTTGTGTCCTGGCTGCCTAGCTGAGGTGCCAATCGGACAAGGAAGCAGGATCATGACGAAGACGGCATTGGTGGTGGGCGCGAGCGGCATCGTCGGCAGCGCGACGGCGGATCTGCTGCTGGCGGAGGGCTGGAGCGTGCACGGCCTCGCGCGGCGGCCGCAGGCGCAGGCCGGCGTGGCGGCAGTCGCTGCCGACTTGAACGACCGGGATGCGACCGCCGCCGCGCTCGAGGGCGTGCATCCCGATGCCGTGTTCATCACCACCTGGGCGCGTCAGGACAGCGAGGCGGAGAACATCCGGGTGAACGGGGCCATGGTGCGCAACCTGCTGGACGCCCTGCCGCCGGCGCAGGGGCCGCGGCATGTCGCACTCGTCACGGGGCTCAAGCACTATCTCGGGCCGTTCGAGGCCTATGGGAAGGGCGCGCTCCCGCAAACGCCGTTCCGGGAGGAGCAGGGGCGGCTCGACGTGCCCAACTTCTATTATGCGCAGGAGGACGCGGTGTTCGCCGCCGCCGAGCGCGACGGCTTCTCGTGGAGCGTCCACCGTCCGCATACGGTGATCGGGAAAGCAGTCGGCAACGCCATGAACATGGGAACGACGCTGGCGGTCTATGCGACGCTGTGCCGCGAAACCGGCCGGCCGTTCCGCTTTCCCGGATCGGCAGCGCAGTGGGAGGGCCTGACCGACATGACCGACGCCCGACTGCTCGCCAGCCACCTGCTGTGGGCGGCGACGACGCCTGCGGCGCGCAACGAGGCGTTCAACGTCGTGAACGGCGACGTCTTCCGCTGGAAGTGGATGTGGAGCCGTATCGCGCAATGGTTCGGGATCGAGCCCGCACCGTTCGACGGAACGGTTCTGCCGTTGGAGGCGCAGATGGCCGACGACGCAGACCTCTGGCGCACGATTGCCGCGCGAGAAGGGCTCGTTGAACCGGACCTTGCCCGCCTCGCGTCGCCCTGGCACACGGATGCGGACCTTGGTCGGCCGATCGAGGTGGTCACGGACATGAGCAAGAGCCGCAGGCTCGGCTTCACCGGCTACCAGCCGAGCGACGATGCCTTCTTCGATCTGTTCGAGCGGCTGCGCGCCGACCGGCTGATCCCCTGAGGGACGCCGGCCGGCGTGGGGCAGGGTCGGCTCAGACCTGCAGGCCCAGAGCCTCCTGAGCCGACCGCAGCGTCGGAGCGGCAAGCGCCGTCGCCTTGCCGGCGCCCTTGGCGAGGGCGGCCGAGACCGTGTCGCGGTCGTCCAGCAGCCGGGTCAGCCGATCCCGGATCGGGCCGAGCACGGCGACGGCCAGATCCGCCAGGGCAGGCTTGAACGTCCCGAAGCCCTGGCCGGCGTATTGCTCCACCACCGACTGCGGCGTCGCGTCCGCGAGTGCCGCATAGATGGTGACGAGGTTCTTCGCCTCTGCCCGGCCTTCGAGGCCGTCGAAGCTGTCGGGCAGGGGATCCGGATCGGTGCGCGCCTTGCGGAACTTGGCGGCGATCGTGTCGTCGTCGTCGATCAGGTTGATGCGGCTCATGTCCGACGGATCGGACTTGGACATCTTCGCCGTGCCGTCGCGCAAGCTCATGATGCGCGGCGCCGCGGCCGAGATCAGCGGGTCGGGCAGGGGGAAAAGCTCGACGCCCGTGTCGGTGTTGAACTTGGTCGCGATGTCGCGCGCCAGCTCCAGATGCTGCTTCTGGTCCTCGCCCACCGGCACGTGCGTCGCCTTGTAGGCGAGGATGTCCGCGGCCTGGAGCACCGGGTAGGTGAAGAGGCCCGCGCTCGCGCCCTCGCGGTTCTTGCCGGCCTTGTCCTTCCACTGGGTCATGCGGTTGAGCCAGCCCATGCGGGCGGTGCCCATCAGCAGCCAGCACAGCTCGCTGTGCGCAGGCACACGCGCCTGGTTGAACAGGATCGATCGGTCGGGATCGATGCCGGCTGCGAGCAGCGTGGCGGCCATGCCGATGGTATTGTCGGCGAGTTCCTTGGGATCCTGCGTGACGGTCAGCGCATGGAGGTCGGCCAGAAAGAACAGGCAGTCGTCGCCCGGCTGCATCGCATCCTGCATCGCGACCCACTGCTTGATGGCGCCCAGATAGTTGCCGAGGTGCAGATTGCCGGTGGTCTGGATGCCGGAGACGACACGCATTTTGTGGTCCTTGCGCTTGGGCGGTGCAGCGGCCGCCGATCAGTTGGTGCTGCGGCGCCGAATCAGCGCCTTCACGTCCGCCACCAGGAACGCGCCGGTGACGAAGCAGGCCAGTCCATAGATCGCGCAGCCGGTTCCGACCAGCACCACGAGGGCTGCGTAGCGCATGGCCATCGGTCCGATCAGATACGGGTCGAGCAGGCTCTCCAGGCCGAACACGGCTGCCCCCATCAACAGCGCCGCGAGGGTGAGCCTCGGAAGGCGGCGGCGCAGTTGCGCGTCGACGGCGAAATGCCCCCGCTTGCGAAGCGTGCGGTACAGCATGGCTACGTTGACGGTGGAGGCGAGGGCGGTGGCGAGCGGCGGCCCGACATGGCCCAGCAGCGGGATCAGGATGATGTTGGCGACGATGTTCACGCCCACCGACCACATCGCATAGCGCACCGGCGTACGCGTATCCTGGCGCGCGTAGAAGCCGGGAGTCAGCACCTTGACGAGTACATAGGAGGGCAGGCCGACCGAAAAGCCGGCGAGCGCCCAGGCGCAGGCGCGCGTGTCGGCCGCGTCGAACGCCCCGTACTGGAAGAGCCCGCGCACGATCGGCTCGGCGGCGACGATCAGCGCCACCATTGCCGGCAGCGTCAGGAACAGCGCGAGCTCCGTGCCGCGGTTCTGCGTCTCCATCGCCTCCGCCTCCCGCCCCGCGCCCAGCAGGCGCGAGATGGTGGGGAGGAGAATGGTGCCCAGCCCGATACCGATCAGCCCCAGCGGCAGCTGGTTCAGCCGGTCGGCATAATAGATGTAGGAGATCGAACCGGCCGCGAGCAGCCGGGCTGCAAGCGCGCTGGAGATCAGCAGGTTCACCTGCGACGCACCGGCCCCCATCGCAGCCGGGAGGATCAGCTTCATCAGCCGCTTCACTTCCGGGTCAACGCGGGGCAGGCGTGGGCGCAGCGACACGCCGGCGCGGCGGCAGGCGAGCGCCAGCCAGCCTAGCTGCAAAAGGCCGCCGATCGGAACCGCGACCGCCTGCGCGCGCGCGGTCTCGTACGGATCGCCGTTGAAGAAGACGAGCGCGGTGACCATCGCGATGTTGAGCAGGATCGGCGCGGCGGCGTTCACCCAGAACTTGTCGAGCGAGTTGAGAATGCCGCCGAGCAGCGAGGCCAGCGAGATCAGCATCAGATAGGGGATGGTGATCCGCGACAGCTGGACCGCAAAGGCGAACTGGTCGGGCGTGGCGTTGTTGAAGCCGAGCGACATCGCCCAGGTGATCGGCCAGGCGGCAGCCAGCATGATCGCGGTGAAGCCCAGCAGCGCCGCGAACAGCACCGACAGCGCGCGCTCTGCGAAGTCGAGCCCGGCCGAAAGCTCGCCGGTCTCGCCGACCTTGCGGTTGAACATGGGGATGAAGGCGGCGTTGAACGCGCCTTCCGCGAACAGCGCGCGGAACATGTTGGGCAGGCGGAACGCGATGGTGAAGGCGTCGGAGGCGAAGCTCGCCCCTACATACCGGGCCTGCAGCGAATCGCGCACCAGCGCCAGAACTCGGCTGGCGAGCGTGAGCCCTCCAACCGAGCCGAGTGTGCGAACGAGCTTCATTCCGGTCAGCCGCCTTGGTCAGCCCGTTCGCAGGTCAAGGATCAGGCGTGGCCGATGGTGCCGGCAGCGTTGCCCGACAGTTCGCCGGCAGCGGCCGCCGCCTGCTGCATGTAGAGCGCGCCGAAGTCGATCGGCTCCAGCATCAGCGGCGGGAAGCCGCCGTCGCGGACCGCATCGGCGAGCACACGGCGCGCGAACGGGAAGATGATGCGCGGCGCTTCGGCCAGCAGGAACGGCTGGAGGTGCTCGTCCGGGATGTTGCGCAGGCCGAACAGGCCGGCATAGCTCAGCTCGATGAGGTAGAGTGCCTGGCCCTCGACGTCGGCGCGTGCCTCGATCTTGAGCACCACTTCATGCACGCCCTCGCCGACGGTGGTCGCGCCGATGTTGAACTGCACGTCCAGCTTGGGCTGGCCCTGCACCTGGTAGATGCCCGGCGCGTTCGGGTTCTCGAACGACAGATCCTTCACATATTGCGAGAGGACGCCGACCTGCGGCTGGGTGTCGGCACCGTTGGCGAAGCTTTCGTCGAGGCCGGCGTCGTTCTGGTCGTCCATGGGAATTTCCTTGCTGAAGGATAGCTTTGCGGCCTGCCGCGTTTTTCGGCTCGGCGCCTAGCAGGCGATCGGCGCCAGTTCAACGGCGGCGCCCGTGCGATGGACCGCCCGCAGCCATTTGAAACTGGCACTGCTTGCCCCTATGTTGATCGCGTCAGATTTGGGAGGCGAAGTGCTGGTCGTTGTTCTTCTGGGAATGGTCGCGGGGTTCCTCGCACTGCGTCTCTACGCGGTGCTGGGCAAGCGCACCGGCCATGAACAGCCGCTCGCCCGCCCCGCCGAGGAGCGCGTCGGCGTGCCGCCGGTGCCCCGCACGATCGATGTGCAGCCGGAGCCGCGCGACGTCACCCAGCGCCATGTCGAGCCGGCGGCCGAGAACGGCCTGCGCGCCATCGTCGCCAGCGACCCGACCTTCGACGTCGCTGAGTTCCTGGAAGGTGCCAAGTCCGCCTACCGCATGATCCTGGAAGCCTTTTGGAAGGGCGACCGCGATACCCTCGCCTGGCTTACCGAGGCCGAGGTACAGACGGCGTTCGCGGCGGCGATCGAAGCGCGGGACGAAGCCGGCCACACGCTGGACAACCGGCTGGTGTCGATCGAGCGCGCGGTGATCAGCGACGCGAGTGTCGCCGGCGGCCTCGCCCGCATCACGGTGCGCTTCGACGCCGACATCGCGGCCGTCACGCGCGACGCGGAGGGCCAGGTGGTCGCCGGCTCGCTGACGGACGCGGTCGAGACGCACGACGTCTGGACCTTCGCACGGATGCTCAAGAGCGGCGATCCGAACTGGAAGCTTTCCGACACCGACGAGGCGTGACCTCGATGCGGATGTGGGGGGCGGCGGCGCTGGCGGTGCTGCTGGCAGGTTGTTCGAACACCATCGTGCCGCGCGGCATGGAGACCGCGCCAGCGCCGGTGCGGCCTTCCGCCACGCGGCCGCCGTCAACCGCGCTTCCCGTGCGGCAGCCGGTGGCGGCGACGCCGATGGCACCGGCTGCGGTCGCCCCGGTCGCGGGCGCGGTGACTGCAGCTGCGAGCGGCGTCCTTGCCGGACCGGCCAGCTTGCCGATCACGCCGGAGAGTGCCGAGCGCGCGCTGGCGGCCTTTCGTATCAGCTGCCCTTCGCTCGTCCGCCGCACCGATGCGAGCGGCCTGACGCAGCCCGGTGACTGGGTCGCTGCCTGCAACGCCGCCGCGACGGTGCCGGCAGGCGGGGCGATGCAGTTCTTCGCCACCCAGTTCGAGCCCGCACAGGTGGGCGAGGGCCGCGCCTTCGCAACCGGCTATTTCGAGCCCGAGATCGCCGGATCCCGCCGGCGCGAGCGCGGCTATGACGTGCCCGTCTATGCGAAGCCGAGCGATCTGGTCGAAGTCGACCTCGGCCTCTTCTCGGACACGTACAAGGGCAAGCGCATCCGCGGCCGGGTGGAGGGCAGGAGCTTCGTTCCCTATTACGACCGCACCCAGATCGAGGAAGGCGCGCTCGAAGGCCGCGGCCTGGAGATCGGCTGGGCGGCGGACCCGATCGAGTTCTTCTTCCTTCAGGTCCAGGGCTCGGGTCGCCTGCGGCTGCCGGACGGGTCGGTCATGCGGATCGGTTATGCCGGCCAGAACGGGCGCGACTACACCGGCATCGGCAAGCTGATGAAGGACCGTGGCCTGCTCGGGCCCGGCCAATCCTCGATGCAGGGCATCGTCGCATGGCTGCGCGCGCATCCTGCCGAGGGCCGCGCGATCATGCGCGAGAACAAGAGCTTCGTGTTCTTCCGCGAGCTAACGGGCGCGGGGCCGCTCGGCGCCTTGGGCGTGCCGGTGACGGGGCAGGCGAGCGTTGCGGCGGATCCGAAGTTCGTGCCGCTGGGCGCTCCGGTGTTCCTGTCGATGGATCGCACCGATGCGACCGGCCTCTGGGTTGCGCAGGACACCGGTGGCGCGATCAAGGGCGCCAACCGGTTCGACACCTTCTGGGGCGCCGGGGACGAGGCGCGAGCGATCGCGGGCGGCATGTCCGCGCGCGGCACCGCCTTCGTGCTGCTCCCCCGGGGTGCGGTGGCGCGATTGAACGCAGGCCGCGGTGGCCGGCCGACGCCTTAGCGATGGCGAGGCGGCGCTCTGGGCGCGGGTCACCGCGGGCCTGAGACCGCTGCACGCCACGCCGGCCAAGCCCAAGCCCAAGCCGCTTCCGCCACCACCGGTCCCCGAGCCGAAGCCGAAGCCGCCACGTGGCCGGGTCCCGCCGCTGCGCCAGCCGGCGGCGGTGCAGGCTCCGGCGCCCGCGGTATCCAATCTCCTCGACGGCAGCTGGGATCGCCGGCTCTCTCGCGGGCTCGTCTCGCCCGACAGCAGTTTCGACCTGCACGGCCACAGCCTGGCCTCGGCACATGCGATGCTAGACCGGGCGCTGGAACGGTCGATCGCCCGCGGCGATCGCGTGCTGCTGCTGGTGACGGGACGTGCGCCACGCCTCGATGCGGAGCGCCCCTTCGCCAGGGGCGCGATCCGTGCGGCCGTGCCCGACTGGCTCGCCGCGTCCCGGCATGCGGATCGCATCGCAGCCGTGCGGGGTGCGCATCCGCGCCATGGCGGTGCAGGCGCCCTCTACGTAATTTTACGTCGTCCGGTTACGCATGGGCGCTGAAATTTAACTCTTTCGCCCACACTGTGTCGTTTCATGAACGCGCAGAAGGGAGACGTTTGAGTTGCTGCACGCAAAGTCGCTCAAGCGCCGTGCGATCGTGTTCGCCGCCTGCGCAGGCGCCGTCAGCTTCTTTCTCGCTCTCCTGGCGACCACCCACGGCCGGCTGGACGCGCTGACCGCGTCGAGCGCGCTGATCCCGGCGGTGGTGTGTGCAACCATGTGCTGGGCCTCGGCCGAACGCCACGTCTCCACCACGGCGGGCGCTGTGGACGAGGCGATCCTGCGGCTGAGCAAGGCGACGCGCGGCGATCTCCAGAGCCCGATCCCGCGGGAGGTCTGGAGCTTCGTGCCGAGCCTCGCCCGCGCCATGCAGGCGCTGTTCGAGCAGTTGCGCACGACGCTGGCCGCGGTGGAGCGCGCTGCGCAGATCGACACGGTGACCGAGCTGCCCAACCGTTCCCATTTCCAGCAGCTCGTCGAGGAACGGCTGGAACGGCTGGCGCGGATGGAGCCGACCCCGCCGGCCGCGCTGCTGTTCCTGGATCTCGATCGGTTCAAGGCGGTCAACGACACCTATGGCCATGCGACCGGCGACTTGCTGCTGGCGCAGGTCGGGCAGCGGCTTCGCCAGGCAGCGGAGCATCTTTCAGGCGGGCTGGTAGAGGAGCAGCCGATCGTGGGGCGGCTGGGAGGCGACGAGTTCAACATCCTGCTCTGCGGCCAGGCTGCTAGGGAACCGAAACGTGCCGCGCTGGGCATCCTCAACGTGCTCGCCGGAGCGCATCGGTTTCACGGCGGGGAGATCCAGGCAGGCGCCTCGATCGGCATTGCGCAATGGCCGGTGCACGGCACCAGCTTTTTGGACCTGACCCGCGCCGCCGACGTCGCGATGTATGCCGCAAAGGCTGGCGGGCGGGGGCAGGTCCACGCCTTTGATGCAACGCTTGCCGCCGGGCTGGCCGCCCGCAAGGCGCTCGAACAGGAGTTGCGGGCTGGTATCGACCGAGGCGAGTTCGGCCTGGTGTTCCAGCCCCAGGTGCTGGCCGCGACCGGCTCGGTCTGCGGTGCCGAGGCGCTGGTGCGGTGGCATCATCCGGACGGCATGCGTCTGCCGGGCAGCTTTCTGCCATGCGCGGAGGAGACGGGGCTGATCATCGAATTGGGCGACCGGATCGTTCAGGACGTGGCGGCCACCATCGGGCGCTGGCATGCGAAGGGCATACGCCACCGGCTGAGCGTCAACATCAGCGCGCGCGAGCTCGACCATGCCAGCTTCGTGCGCAAGCTGCGCGATGCGGTCGCAAGTGCCGGCGCGCCCGCCTCGATGCTCGAGCTGGAACTCAAGGAGTCGCTGCTGATGGGGTGCAGCGAGGACGCGCTGGACGCCGTGACGCTGCTGCGCGGCGATGGGGCCAGCATCGCCCTCGATGATTTCGGCACGGGCTTTTCGAGCATCGCGCGGCTGCGCGAGCTTCCGATCGACCGGGTCAAGCTCGACCGGGCGCTCACCATCCATGTGGCGCAGAGCGAGGAGGCGAGGGCGATCGCCCAGGCGCTGGTGGGGCTGGTCCACGGGCTCGGCTGCACGGCGGTTGCCGAAGGGATCGAGAGCGCGGACCAGGCGAAGATCCTGCGCATGATCGGCTGCGACGTGCTGCAGGGCTATGCGATCGCCGCGCCCATGGAGGAGGCGGCGTTCCTCGACTGGCTCGGTTCGCCCGCGGCGGGGCGGCGACTCGCCAGCTAGGCGGCGGCGTCGAGCGCGCGCCGCGCCAAGGTCGCGTAGATCGCCTGCAGACTGCGCAGGTCCTCCACCGCCACAGCCTCGTCGAGCTTGTGCATGGTCGCGTTCAGCAGCCCGAACTCGACCGTCGGGCAAAGCCTGGAGAGAAAGCGCGCGTCCGAGGTTCCGCCCGTGGTCGAAAGCTCCGGCGTGAGGCCGGTGTGCTCGCGGATGGCATCGGCGACGAGGGTCGAGAAGGCACCCGGCGGGGTCAGGAACGCCTCGCCCGAGACCTTGCCGATCACCTGCGAATCGGGCGCGTGCCGCGCCACGATCGCGCGAACCCGCTCGATCAGCGCGTCGCCACGATGCAGGTCGTTGAAGCGGATGGACAGCCGTGCAGCTGCCCGGCCCGGGATAACGTTGGTGGCCGGGTTGCCGACGTCGAGGTCGGTCACCTCGATATTCGACGACTGGAACCAGTCGGTTCCCTCGTCGAGCACCAGCGCCTCGATCTCCGCGAGCGCGCCGACGAGGCGGGAAATCGGATTGTCGGCAAGGTGCGGGTAGGCAACATGCCCCTGCCGGCCGTGCACGTCGATCCAGATGTTGACCGACCCGCGCCGGCCGATCTTGATCATGTCGCCCAGCCGGGCGGTGGAGGTAGGCTCGCCGACCAGGCAGAAATCCGGTGCCAGGCCGCGCGCGGCCATGCGATCGATGATCGCGCGGGTGCCGAAGATCGCAGGGCCTTCCTCGTCGCCGGTGATCAGCAGCGACAGCGTACCCGCGTCGGCCGGCACTTGTGCGCAGGCGGCGGCAAAGGCGGCGACCGCGCCCTTCATGTCGACGGCACCGCGGCCATAGACCAGCCCGCCGCGCTCTTCCCCGGAGAAGGGGCCCGCAGTCCAGCCGTCGCCGGCAGGAACCACGTCGACGTGGCCTGCGAAGGCAAGGTGTCGGCGCCCCTGGCCCCGCACCGCGATGAGGTTCTCGACCGGTCCGTCCGGAGCCTCGCCACAGACGAAGCGATCGACGTCGAAGCCAAGCGGGAGCAGCGCGGCTTCCAGCACATCGAACGCCGGACCGCGGGCGGGGGTCACGCTCTCGGCGGCGATCAAGGCCTTGGTAAGTTCGACGACGTCTGTCACGCTGGTTCCCTCAAATGACGGAGGGGGCATTGCCCAAGCTCGACTTGGATACAATCCCGCAGACCAACATGACCGGCTATCCGGCGCCGTTCCGGGAGGCGGTCCAGGGGCGGTGGTATCGGCGCCTTGCGCCTGCCAGCGGGCTTGCGGATTTCGGCGTCAGCCACGTCGTCCTGCGCCCCGGCGCCTGGTCCTCGCAACGACACTGGCATGAAGGGGAGGACGAATTCCTCGCCATTCTGTCGGGGGAAGCCATCCTGGTCGACGACACCGGCGAGACGGTGATGCGGGCCGGCGATTGCGCCGCATTCCCCAAGAACGACGGCAATGGGCATGTGCTTCAGAATCGCAGCGATGCGGACTGCGTCTTCGTGGCCGTCGGCCGGCCGGCGCAGAGCCGGTGCCATTATCCCGACATCGACATGATGCTGACGCCGGGAGAGGGATATCGCGTGGGCGGAAAACCGGCCTAGCCGGCGTCGGCCGTCTGTTCGAACCGCTCGATCACCCATTCCTCTTCCTGGGCGCTTGCGATCCAGTCCTGCATCCAGCGGTGGGAGAGCACCGCCTGCATATAGGCCGCGGCGAACGGCGGCATCGGGATCGAATAGGTGACGAAGCGGGTCACCACCGGCGCGAACATCGCGTCCACCGCGCCGAACTCGCCGAACAGGAACTCACCGGTGCCGCCGAACCGTGCACGCGCCTGGGCCCACAGCTCGAGGATTCGAGTGACGTCGTGCACCACGTCGTTGTCGAGGCGGGCCGGGGGATAGACCTGACGGATGTTCATGCTGTGCTTGCGGCGAAGCGCCTGGAAGCCGGAGTGCATCTCCGCGGCCATCGAGCGCGCCATCGCGCGGGCGGCCGCGTCCGCCGGCCAGAACCGGTCACCGCCCGACTTCTCGTTCAGATATTCGACAATGGCCAGGCTGTCCCAGACCACCACGTCGCCATCCCACAGGATCGGCACCTTGCCCGAGGAGGGAGCGAACTCGTCGCCCTCACGTCGGCGATCCCAGCCCTCGTCATATAGGGGGACGACCACCTCCTCGAACGGGAGTCCCGAAAGCTTGGCCGCGAGCCAGCCGCGCAGGGACCAGGAGGAATAGGCCTTGTTGCCGAGGATGAGCTTGAGCATGCCGCGGTCTAGCCTGCCGCTCCGCGCAACGGAACCGCCTTGCGACAATTCCGTTGGCGCAACGATGACGGAGAAGAACCAGGACCCGCAGAGCGTCGGCGACGTGCTCGACCGGCTCAAGGAGCTCGGCGAAGAGGCTGGGCAGGACAAGGCGAAGCTGGGCGACGCCGTCGAGGCGATGGGCCACCGCGCCTACGGCCCCTTCTTCATCATCTTTCCGTTGATCGACATTTCGCCGGTGGGCGGCATCCCGGGCCTGCCCACCGCGATGGCCGTGGTGATGGTGCTGCTCGCGCTTCAGCTGCTGTTCGGGCGCAAGGACCTGTGGCTTCCCGGCTTTCTCGCGAACCGCGGCCTGAAGGGCGAGAAGCTGGTCAAGGTCGCCGACAAGATGCGGCCCGTCGCCAAGTGGCTCGACCGCTGGTTCCACGGTCGCCTGCCGGCGCTCACCAAGGGACCGATGATCAAGATCGCCGCGATCGCGATCATCGCGCTGTGTACCACGGTGCCGCCGCTCGAGCTGCTGCCGTTCGCCAGCACGCTGCCGATGGTGGCGATCCTGTCGTTCGGGCTGGCCCTGCTGGTACGCGACGGGCTGCTGATGGTGATCGCCTGCATCCTGTCGGTTGCGGCGATCGGCGGTGGGCTCGGCTGGTTCTTCGGCCGCGGTGGCCAAGGCGGGAGCGGCTGAACCAGCCCGCGCGTCAGTCGATCGATTCGATGACGGCCGCGCGGAGTTCGGGGATGCCCATGCCCTTTTCGCTGGAGGTGGCGAGCACCTCCGGATGCGCGGCGGGGCGCTTGCGTGCTTCGGCAACCGTGGCGGCATGCACGGCGGCGAGCTCGCTCGCCTTGATCTTGTCCGCCTTGGTGAGGACCACGCGGTAGCTGACGGCTGCCTTGTCCAGCATCTCCAGCACCTCGCGATCGACATCCTTGATGCCGTGGCGCGAGTCGATCAGCACCAGCGTCCGCTTGAGCACCACGCGCCCGCGCAGATAATCGTTCACCAGGTAGCGCCATTTGCGGACGACATCCTTGGGCGCCTTGGCAAAGCCATAGCCGGGCATGTCGACCAGTCGGAACCGCAGCGGATCGCCCACGTCGAAGAAGTTCAGCTCCTGCGTGCGGCCCGGCGTCACCGAGGTGCGCGCCAGGCTGTTGCGACCGGTGAGCGCGTTCAGCAGCGACGACTTGCCGACGTTCGAACGTCCGGCGAAGGCGATCTCCGGCACCACCGGATCGGGCAGGTGCTGGAGTGCCGGGGCCGAGCGCAGGAAGGTGATCGGCCCGGCGAACAGCTTGCGCGCCGCTTCGATCGCCTCCGCGTCGAATGCCTCGATGGGGGCGGGGACGTCCGTCACTTGGCGGGCGCCGTCTTCAGGCCGGGGTGGCGCGAATACAGCAGCTGCTGCTGCGCGATGGTCAGCAGGTTGGACGTGATCCAGTAGACCTGCAGGCCGACCGCGAACGGCGCCATGATGAACATCATCACCCACGGCATCAGGCCGAACACCTGCTTCTGTGCGTCATCCATCGGCTGCGGGTTCAGCTTGAACTGGAAGTACATCGACACGCCCAAGAGGATCGGGATCACGCCGATCGCGATGAAGCTCGGGGGCGTGAACGGCAGCAGGCCGAACAGGTTGACCGGCGTCAGCGGATCGGGTGCCGAGAGGTCCTTGATCCAGCCGACGAATGGCTGGTGACGCATCTCGATGGTGAGCATCAGCACCTTGTAAAGCGCGTAGAACACCGGGATCTGCAACAGCGTCGGCAAGCAGCCCGCGACCGGGTTCACCTTCTCCTGCTTGTACAGCGCCATCATCTCCTGCTGGAGGCGCGGCTTGTCGTCCTTGTAGCGCTCCTGCAGCGTCTTCAGCTTGGGCTGGAGCGCCCGCATCGCCGCCATGGAGGCGAACTGGCGCTGGGCGATCGGGAACATCAGCAGGCGGATGGTGAGGGTCAGCAGGATGATCGCCACGCCGAAGTTGCCGATCATGCGGAACAGCCAGTCGAGGTAAGCGAAGATCGGCTTCTCGACGATGCCGAACCAGCCCCAGTCGATCGCATTGCCGAACTGGACCACGCCCGCATCCTCATAGCGGTCGAGCAGGTCGACTTCCTTGGCGCCCGCGAAGAAGCGCGAGGTCGCGGTGACCTGCTGGCCCGGCTGCACGGTGGAGAGGGTGGCCGGACGGTAGTCCGCCTGGTGGACGTTGTCGCCGGTGTTGCGGAACTGGATGACGTTGCTCTTGCCCTGATCCGGCACCAGCGCAGTCAGCCAGTAATGGTCGGTAAAGCCGGCCCAGCCGCCCTGGGTGTCGAACTTCTGCGGCGCCTCGTCCACGTCGGTGTAGTTGACGTCGAAGTTCACGCCGCCCTTGATCTCATAGATCGGGCCCGAGTGGATGCTCCACGTGTCCTTGTCGCGCGGCGGGGCACGGCGGCTGAGCAGGCCGTAGGTTGCTGCCTGCACCGGCTGCGTGCCTGCGTTGCCGATCGTCTGGCGGACGGTGAACATATAGCCATCATCGACCGCGATCTGGATCGCATAGCGCTGGCCGCCGACCTGGGTCGTGAGCGTGACCGGCGTCGACGGGGTCAGGCGCGTGCCGCTGGCCTGCCAGACAGTGTCTGCGCCGGGCGCCTGCACACCGTTTCCGGACCAGCCGAAGCTGGCGAAATAGGCGTCACCGGTGCCAGAGGGCGACAGGATGCGGATCGGGTCGCTGTTCTTGGCGATCGTTTCCTTGTGGCGGGTGAGCACCAGGTCGTCGATGCGCGCGCCCTTGAGGTTGATCGAGCCCTTCAGCCGCGGCGTTTCGATGGCGATGCGCGGCGTTTCGCGCAGCACGAGCGCGCGATCGCGCACGGCCGTGGGCGAATCGGCGGCCGGATCGGCGCCCGGGTTCGGCACCACCTCGCTCTTGCCCTCGACGATCTTGGTCGCCGGCGGGTTCGCGGCCGGGAAGAAATAGCTGGCGATCGGCTGCCAACCGAACAGGATCACCGCGGCCAGCACCGCGAAGAGGACGAAGTTCTTCTGGTCGTTCTTCACCGACTAATCCCTGTGTGCTCGGTCGTCATGGTACCGGATCGTAGCCGTGGCCGCCCCACGGATGGCAGCGCGCGATCCGACGCGCCGCAAGCCAGCTGCCCTTCAGCGCGCCATAGCGGCCAAGCGCCTCGATTGCATAGGCCGAACAGCTGGGGCTGTAGCGGCAGCTGGAGGGCAGGATCACCGAAGGACCCAGCTGCCAGCCGCGCGCGACGAGGATCAGCAGCCGTGCGATCACCGCATGGCGCCGAGGGAAACGGAGGGAGGAGGGCCCCCGGCGGTCACCGGGTCACCTTGCGCAGCGCCTTGACCAGTTCGGTCTTGAGCGACTCATAGGGCCGCTCGATCGCGGAGGTGCGTCCGATCAGCACATGGTCGGCACCGGCGATGCCTGCAGTCGGCAGGACCTCGCGCGCAAGCGCACGGAAACGCCGCTTCACCCGGTTGCGGGCGACGGCGTTGCCGACTTTCTTGGATACGGTGATGCCGATCCGCATCGTCGGATCGGCATCCTCGCGCGCGCGCACCAGCAGCACGAAGCCCGGCATCGGCGCACGCTTGCCTCCGTTCGCAGCGAGATACTCGCTGCGACGGGTAAGGCGCGTCAGGCCGACAGCTTCTTGCGGCCGCGGTTGCGACGGGCGCGAATCACCTTGCGGCCACCCGGCGTCGCCATGCGAGTCCGGAAGCCGTGGCGACGCGAACGCACCAGGTTGCTCGGCTGAAAGGTCCGCTTCATCACTCATTCCCCGGGATATCGAACGTCTACAATAACGGAAAAAGCCGCCCTGAACGGCGGCCGTGTGCCCGCAGCCCATAGGCAAGCCGCCCCTCCAAGTCAACGCGGCTGTGCCGGGACAGGATCGGGAACCGACCATCACGGGTTCGATGTGGGGCATGTGTGTTGTCACGGCAAGACACGCTCGGCTGTTTTCCTTCTCCGGAAACCGGCTATGCAGTGGCGGGGGACAGGGGGGGCAGCATGGTCGCGATCGTATCGACGGCGGCGTATCTCGGGCTGGAGGCGCGCGCGGTCGAGGCGCAGGTGCAACTGGCACCCGGCGTGCCGGCATTCGTCGTCGTCGGGCTGCCGGACAAGGCGGTGGGCGAAAGCCGCGAGCGCGTTCGCGCCGCCATCGCCGCGATCGGCCTGTCGCTCCCGCCCAAGCGGATCACGGTCAACCTCTCCCCTGCGGACCTGCCCAAGGAGGGATCGCACTATGATCTCCCGATCGCGCTGGGGCTGTTGGCGGCGATGGGCGTCGTCGATGCGGAGACGCTGTCCGAATATCTGGTGGTGGGGGAACTCGGCCTGGACGGTCGTATCGCGGCCACGCCCGGGGTGCTGCTGGCGGCACTCCACGCGTCGGAGCGCGGCCTGGGGCTGATTTGCCCGGCAGCGCAAGGCGCCGAAGCGGCGTGGGCGGGTGGCAGCATCTGCGCCGCGACGGACCTGATCGGTCTGCTCAACCACCTGAAAGGGACACAGTTGTTGCCCGAACCCGCACCGGGCGAGGCGGAGGAACTGGTACCCGGACCGGACCTGCGGCGGGTGAAGGGACAGGAAACCGCGAAGCGCGCGCTGGAGATCGCAGCGGCGGGCGGTCACAACCTGCTGATGGTGGGTCCGCCGGGTGCGGGCAAGTCGCTGCTCGCGTCCTGCCTCCCCGGCATTCTCCCGCCGCTCGATTCGGGCGAGGCGCTGGAGGTCTCGATGGTCGCTTCGGTCGCCGGCACGCTCACGGGCGGCCGGATGACGCGGGCGCGGCCCTACCGCGCCCCGCACCACTCCGCCTCCATGGCCGCGCTGGTGGGCGGGGGCCTTCGCGTGCGGCCGGGGGAGGTGAGCCTCGCCCATCTGGGCGTGCTGTTCCTCGACGAGCTGCCCGAGTTCCAGCGCGCGGTGCTCGATTCGCTGCGTCAGCCGCTGGAGACGGGGAACGTCAGCGTGGCCCGGGCGAACGCGCACGTCAGCTTCCCCGCGCGCGTCCAGTTGGTCGCGGCGATGAACCCATGCCGCTGCGGGCATCTGGGGGATCCGGCGCTGGCCTGCTCCCGGGCGCCGCGCTGTGCCGTCGACTACCAGGCGCGCGTATCGGGCCCTTTGCTCGACCGCATCGACCTTCACCTGGAAATGCAGCCGGTGAGCGCCGCAGACCTCGCGCTGCCCGCGGCTGCCGAAGGATCGGCGGAGGTGGGGGCGCGGGTCGCCGCTGCCCGTGCCGTACAGGCGCGCCGCTACCGCGATGTCGCGGCGCGAACTAATGCGGAGGCGGACGGCGGGGTGCTGGAGGCGACCGCCACGCCGGACGCCCCCGGCGCGAAGCTGCTCGCCCAGGCGGCAGAGGCGATGCGGCTTTCGGCGCGCAGCTACACGCGCGTGCTTCGCGTCGCCCGCACCATCGCGGACCTCGCGGGCGCAGAAACCGTCGGGCGCCTCCATGTCGCCGAGGCGCTCAGCTATCGCCGCCAGCCGCCGCGCGCCTGAGATGGAGCAGGGGTTCGCCTGATCGGCCGCAGGGCATTCGCAGACTCTGGCGTTTGCGAATGCCCTGCCGTATAGCCCCGCCACCAGCCGTCCGGGGGACGGCGCGCACCGTGCGGGTGTGGTGAAATTGGTAGACGCGCCGGACTCAAAATCCGGTTCCGCAAGGAGTGTCGGTTCGAGTCCGACCACCCGCACCAGCTTCCAGAGTGATCTACCGTCGGGCGTGTTCGCCCTTACTCCGTGTCACGCGGCGCTGGCGCGATCTTGCTCAACTCGATCTTCTCCCACCGTGGCTCCAGGCCCAGGCGCGCGTTGAACCGGGTGTTGAAGGTGAAGGGGTCTGCGGTCGGCGCGGTCAGCGTCTCGCCATAGAGGCTGCGCACCGCCAGTGCTGGATAGCCCATCAGCCCCAGCAAGGTTGGGAAGATCCGATAGTGGCTCATCCGGTTGCGGTTTGCCGCTGCCGCCTGGGGCCAGGAAAGCCCCGCCGGGGTGCCGCCGTCGATCACCACCAGCGGTACGAGCCCTTCCTGTGGCACCGGATCGCCGCTGCAATGGGTGTTGCTGCCCGGGCTGCCGGTCTCGTGCAGGTCCTGCCCGTGATCGGACGTGTAGATCAGCGTCGCCCGTGACAGGTCGGTGCCGTCGAGCAGCCGTTCGAAGAAGGCGCCGACGTTCCAGTCCAGCGTATTCCGATAGGCGTTGCGGTAGCGGACCCATTCGGCAGCCGTGCCGCCGAAGCCGGTGCGGTCGCCGGTGTCGCTGATCCCGACGTAGCGTCCGCGGGCGAGGGCGGGGCGGTGGTGCATGTAGGCGTCGGGATATTTGTCGTGGACCGGAAAATGCGCGCCGACCTTGTTGACCAGCACGAACTCCGGCGTGTCGTTGCGCAGCGATGCGGCAAGCGTGTCCGCCACCGTCATGTCCCGGTCGCGCACGGGCACGCGATCGAACTGGACGAAGCGGTCGATCTGCTGCCGTTCCTGCGCGTCCATCAGGTTCTGGAGCCTGCCGCCCGTGCCCTGCGCATCCAGGTAGACGGTGCGGAGGCCGGCAGCCTTCGCATAGTCGAAGATCGAGGGCATGGTGGCGTTGATCCGGCGATAGTCTTCGCGGGTGCCGCCGTGGCGCAGCGTCACGTTGCTGCCGACGCTGCAGTTTGTGATCGATGCCGCGACGCCGAAATCGTGCACCGCAACGCCCGGCCGCGGCTGGAGGAGGCCGCTGCGTGCTCCGCTCGGGGAGTTCAGGTCTAGGTAGTTGCCCGCGACGCTCTCATCGACGATCAGCACGATGTCGCCGCTGGGCGGCCGCGCTGGTCGAAGCGCCACCGGCTTCCGATGTGGCGCACCCTCCGTGAGACGCTCGTAGAGGAAGAGGCTGGAGTAGGCGAGCGGGGTGAAGGGACCCGGGAGCCCCGTTCCGCCTTCGCCGCCGCGCGCGAAGAGGATGCCCGCGAGCAGCAGGACCCCAGCCAAGGGAGCCACAGGAGCAAGCCCGCGCAGGCGCAGGCTTCCCTGCGGCGGCAGGACGAGGCCGGCGAACAACAGCAACGATCGCGCGAGCGTCCCCGCCATCGCCCCGGCATGCTGATCGATCGCCTCCGGTGCGGACGCGGCCGAGTTCCACATGTTGATGAACGCGTCGTAGCTCATCGGCTCGCGCGTGATCGCCTCGTAAGAATCGAGGAAGAAGGCGGCAGCACAGAGGAGCGTGGCCAGCGCCCAGCGCAGCGCCCAAGGCCGGGTGAACGCGGCGGCAACGAGCGCCAATGCCAGCAGCCCGAAGAGCCCAAGGTAGATCGGCAATCCCGGCGAGAGGCCCAGCGACTGGAGCCGCTCGGCGATGCCGCCCGCGCCGGTGAGCAGGTAGACCAGGATCAGGAGCAGCTTGGCAGTCGTTCGCATGGCGCTCAGCAGACGGAAAAGGAGATGGGTTCGATCGTCATGCGCACGGGCAGGACCGCCTCTGCATCGCCGTCGACCTGTACCGGCAGCGGATCGTCGGCCTCTACCGACAGGTCGGTGCACGAGAACGCGACGAGGTTGGCGGCATCCGAGGGGCAGCGCCCGCGCAGCAGCGCCCATGCGAAGCGGACAACGTCGCGGCGCCTGGCCGTCCGCAGCGCGACCACATGCATGATGGGCCGGGTGCGGTCCGCTTCCGGCGCAAAGCTCCACGGACCGGCGAAGAAGCGGCCCTTGGCCACATAGACCGCCTCGCACGTCAGTTCGCCGGCCTCCCAGGCGAGCCGGATCGGCTTGCGCGGCCAGTTCAGGAGCACCTGGAAGAAGGCGACCCCATAAGCGAGGCGGCCGATCCGGCGCTTCAGCCGCGGCGACACGGCCGCGACCGCCTGGCTGTCCGGTCCCACGCTGGCGCAGGAAAGGCACAGCGCCGGGCCCACGCGCAGGGCATGGTGTCGCGGCCGCTCCCGGCTCTCGAGCGCATAGGCGGCGTAGCGATCCGGATCGAGCGG
This sequence comes from Sphingomonas sp. MJ1 (PH-R8), assembly GCF_048058635.1. Lineage (NCBI taxonomy): Bacteria > Pseudomonadati > Pseudomonadota > Alphaproteobacteria > Sphingomonadales > Sphingomonadaceae > Sphingomonas > Sphingomonas sp. MJ1 (PH-R8). Next base: position 28,467 of record NZ_JBBEFX010000011.1, on the reverse strand, counting down.
GGAGCGTAGCTCCCGATGCGCCAGATTGACGGTTCCTGCCGGATAGATGCTGAGCGGCAGGTCGCGTTCGGCCGCCAACATTGCGGCGGCGACATGCCGGATGGTGCCGTCCCCGCCCACCACGCAGACGTGGCTGATATCGTCGGCGATGGTGACGGGGAGACCCGGCCCGCATTCGGTGAGCACCACTTGCGCGCCGGCCCGCTCGAAGCCCGTGCGGATCCTCGCCAGCGTCGATCCGCGTACCCGGCCTGCCGACGGGTTCACCACGATCTGGATGCGGCGGCCGCCTTCGTTCAACTGGTTGCGTCCCTGAGCAAGCCTGCCGCAGCGGCAACTGGAGCAGACCCTAGAGGTCGCGGGCGCGCGATCAAGCGACGCGCGAGCGGGCGGGGCCTCTCACTGCTCCTAAGTGGGACGATCTTCAGCGTGCGCGAACCCGCGCCGGGTTGCCGGCGGCGACTGCTCCGCTGGGGATGTCCCGCGTGACGACGCTGCCCGCACCAATCAGCGCATCATCGCCGATGGTGATGCCGGGCAAGAGGATGGCGCCGCCGCCGATCCAGACGTTGGCACCGATCACGATCGGACGGCCCCACTCCAGGCCGGCGGCGCGCTCGGCCGGATCGCGGGGATGATCGGCCGTCAGGATCTGCACGCCAGGACCGATCTGGGTGCCATCGCCGATGCGAACCTCCACCACATCCAGGATGACGCAGTTGAAGTTCAGGAAGACGCCTGCGCCCAGATGGATGTTGGTGCCATAGTCGCAGTGAAAGGGCGGGCGGATCGTGGCGCCCGGACCCACCGAGCCCAGGCGTGCGCGCAGCAATGCCTCGCGCTCCGCCAATCCGGTCGCGGCGTTGAACCGCTGCATCCACTCGCCGGCGGCTTCCTGGTCGGCAACGATCTCGGGATCGCTCGCACGATAGGGTTCGCCGGCGAGCATCTTCTGCTTCTCGGAAGGTCCTGTCACTGGGAAGTGCCTCCGCGCACCGGGCCGCCGGTAGATGGCTGATGCCCTGCTGGAGGGCTGGTGCCGGTTGCAGGAATCGAACCCGCGACCTTCGGTTTACAAAACCGCTGCTCTACCAGCTGAGCTAAACCGGCGTTGCGCCCCCCTTGCGTCAGAGAACGCCGAAGGTCCAGCCTTCGCTTCGCCGAATTGTGGGGGTGAGCGCCGCGGGCTGCCACAGTTCGGGTGTCCGGGCGACCCGCCGAAGCCAGGCTGCGGCCATGATCGCGTCGGTGGCGTGATCGTCATACCGGTCGAGCGGCGTGTGCCGGCCGCTGCCGAGCGCCTCCAGCGCCGCGTCGAGGGCGTGAGGGTCCCGCAGCTTGCTCAGCCCCTTGCGCAGGCCCGCCGCACGCGCTGCGACCGTGGTGTAGATCTCGACCACTAGTGCGCCCTGCGCCGGCGGCGGGTCGAACGGCCAGATCGGAACCTTGGAGCCGAGATGGTGGAGCAATCGCATGCCCGCGAAGCTCGCCTTGGCGACCTGGGCCGCACCGATCGCGTCATAGAGGGTGGAGGCCCGACCGATCCCGCTCGCGTTATAAGCCGCTTCGCACCGCCGATAATGCAGGAACTGCGCCTTCGCGCCGTCGCGGGCGCCGAGATAGAAATGGCTGCCGCGCCGTCGCTCCAGGAAGGAAGCGGCGCCCAAGTCTGCGTCCGGACAGTCGGCGTCGACATAGGCCCAGAACGCGCGCGCCCTCGAAGGCGTCGGCTCACCCGGCAGATAGGCTCCGCGCTCGATCCACGGCGGCGCGAAGCTGAAGTCGAACCCGACCAGCAAAGGCGTGTCCGCCTGCGCCTCCAGCCAGTGGAGGACGTCCGTGCGGGACCAGATGCCGCGAGGCGGCGCCACCAGTTCGGGCGCGGCGCTGCCTGTCTCGCAGAGCGCGACCGCGATCCCCTTGTGACGGTGTCCCTTGGCGCCTGACCAGTCGATCGCGGCGAAGCGGGTGAAGTGCTGGGGGACCGTCAGCTTGCGGCATCCGGGTTGCGACCGTGGCGCCGCGCGTCCCACCACGCCATGCGTTCGCTCAGCCGCTTCTCGAAGCCGCGCTCGGTCGGGGCATAGAAGTGCTGCGGGGGCAGTTCCTCAGGCCAGTAGTTCGCGCCTGAGAAGCCGTCGTCGCTGTCGTGGTCATAGGCATAGCCCTCGCCATAGCCGATCTCCTTCATCAGCTTGGTGGGGGCATTGAGGATGTTGTGCGGCGGCATCAGCGAGCCGGTCTCCTTCGCCGATCGCCACGCCGCCTTCTGCGCCTTGTAGGCGGCGTTCGACTTGGGCGCGGTTGCGCAATAGAGGCACGCCTGCACGATCGCGAGCTCCCCCTCGGGCGAGCCGAGGAAGTCGTACGCGTCCTTCGCCGCGAGGCATTGCACCAGCGCCTGCGGGTCGGCGAGGCCGATGTCCTCGCCGGCGAAGCGCGTGATCCGCCGCAGCACGTAGAGCGGTTCCTCGCCCGCGGTCAGCATCCGCGCGAGATAGTAGAGCGCCGCCTGGGGATCCGATCCGCGCAGCGACTTATGGAGCGCGGAAATGAGGTTGTAGTGCCCCTCGCGATCCTTGTCATAGACCGCCATCCGCCGCTGGAGCAGCGCGGAAAGGCTGGCGGGATCCAGCGGCGTGTCGAGTTGGATGGAGAAGAGCGTCTCCGCCTGGTTGAGCAGGAAGCGGCCATCGCCATCGGCGCTCGCGACCAACGCCGCCCGCGCGTCTGCGTCGAGCGGGAGCGGGCGGCCCTCGGCCTCCTCGGCGCGGGTGAGCAGCGTCTCCAATGCCTCTGCATCGAGCCGCCGCAGGATCAGCACCTGCGCGCGCGAGACGAGCGCCGCGTTGAGTTCAAACGACGGGTTCTCGGTGGTCGCCCCGACCAGCGTCACCGTGCCGTCCTCGACATAGGGCAGGAAGCCGTCCTGCTGCGCGCGGTTGAACCGGTGGATCTCGTCCACGAACAACAGCGTGCGGCGGCCCAGCCGGCCATGATCCCGTGCCTCGGCGAACACCTTCTTCAAGTCGGCGACCCCGGAGAACACCGCCGAGATCGACGCGAAGCGCAGCCCGACCGCGTCCGCAAGCAGCCTCGCGATCGTCGTCTTGCCGGTTCCCGGCGGCCCCCACAGCACCATGGAGGAGAGTTTGCCGGCTGCGACCATGCGGCCGATCGCGCCTTCGGGACCCGTGAGGTGCGACTGGCCCACCACCTCCTCCAGGCGGCGCGGACGCAGCCGATCGGCGAGCGGACCCGTGGTGGGGACCTCGGCGGGGGCAGGCGGATCGAAGGCGGCAAAGAGGTCGGCCATGTCGCCGATATAGGGGTCGGCGCGAAAATGCGCAGCCTTGTGCGACAGCCTCTTGCGCAACCCAATCTAAGATATATCTTTGCGCTATCGAACTTGCACAGGAGTTTTCATGTTCGGCATGCATCATCATTCCCACCGCCACCATGACGGTCGCGGCGGCTGCGGCCCGGGCGAGCGGCCTGGTGGCCGTCGCGGCTTCGCCGGTCCCTTCGGCGGCGGCTTCGGCGGCTGGGACCATGAGGCGGAGGGACGGGGCGGTCGTGGCGGTCGCCGTCGCCTCTTCGACGGCGGCGATCTGCGGCTGGTCCTGCTCGCGCTCATCGAACAGCAGCCGCGTCACGGCTACGACCTGATCCGGGAGATCAAGGAGCGCACCGGCGGCGTCTACGCCCCGAGCCCGGGCGTCGTGTATCCGACCCTGACCCTTCTCGCCGACATGGCGCTGATCGAGGAACAGGCGGAGGCGGCTGGGCGCAAGGCCTATGCGATCACCGAGGCAGGGGTTGCGCATCTCGACGAGCAACGCGAGCAGGTCGAGGCGCTGCTCGGACGCTTGGCGCAGGTCGGCACGATGACGGCACGCACCAGCGGCGGCCCCGTGAAGCGCGCGATGGGCAACCTGCGCACCGTGCTGGGTCAGCGGCTGGCCGGCGAGGAGGTGCCGCCCGAGACGCTGCACGAAGTGGCCGCCATTCTGGACGAAGCCGCCCAGCGCATCGAGCGTCTCGCATGAGCGCCGGCGCGTTCAGCGCGGTGGCCGAGGTGCCGACCGCATCCGGCAGCCGCTATCTCCAGCAGCTCTGCAAGCACTGGAGCCACAATCTGCAGGTGGAGTTCACCCCCGAAAGAGGCACCGTGGTGTTCCCGCACAACGCGCGCGGGGCGAACTTCCCAGCAGACGGGCGCGCTTCGTTCGAAGCCGGCGAGGCGACGTTGACCGTGCGGATCGATGCCAGTTCCGCGGAGCAGCTGGAGGCGTTGAAGCAGGTCGTCGCGTCGCACCTCGACCGCTTCGCCTTTCGTGAGGCGCCGCTGGCCTTCGACTGGAAGGCCGCCTGATCCGGCGGCGCGGGCGCTGGATCAGTGCCCGCGTCGCCCCAGCATCTGAAGGTAGGCGTCGAGCACCGCCTGGTTGGCGGTGTCCCAGCGATAGCGCTGCGCCTTGGAATGGCCGGCAGCGCCCATCGCGCTCCGCAGCTCCCCATCGCGGATGATCCGCTGGAATGCGTCGGCATAGGCGGTGACGTCGCGCGGCGGCACCAGCACGCCCGTCACGCCGTCGTCGATCAGGTCCACCGCGCCGGTGGCGCGGGCTGCGACCACCGGTACTCCGGCGGCCATGGCTTCGGACGTGACCTGCCCCCAGGTCTCGGTGACGCTGGGGTTGAACAGCACGTCCATGGAGGCGACCGCCCGGCCCAGTGCGTCGCCCCGCTGGAAGCCGGCAAAGGCGGCGTCGGGAACGCGCTCGGCGAACCAGTCGCGCGCGGGTCCTTCGCCGATCACCAGCACCTTGTGCCGCACGCCGCGGTCGCGCAGCAGCGCCACCACATCGGCAAAGATGTCGAGCCCCTTTTCGAGCACCAGCCGGCCGAGGAAGCCGATCGCCACCTCATCATCGGCGACGCCCAGGGCTCTGCGCCATTCAAGGCTGCGCGCGCCCGGGTGAAAGCGGTCGTGGTCGACGCCACGGCCCCACAACCCGATCGGCGTCGTCACGCCCCAGCCGCGGATCAGCGCCTCGATCGACGGCGTGGGCACCATCACCTGATCGGCCCGGTTGTAGAAGCGGCGCGACAGGGTCGTGAAGATCGGCTCCAGAAACCCCATCCCATAGTAGCTGGCGTAGGTTTCGAAGCGCGTGTGAAGCGAGGCCAGGCAGGCGACGTCGTGCCGCCGTGCCCAGCTGACCGCGCGGTGACCCAGCACATCGGGTGCCGAGACATGGACGATGTTGGGCCGGAAGCCGGCAAGATCCCGGCGGATCGAGGCGGGCAGGCCGAGCCCGAGCCGATATTCGCCGCGCCCGCCCGGCAGGCCGACCGAGGGCACGCTCACCAGCTCGCCCGTGGGCGCGAACGCCGCCTTCTCCGCAGTCGGGGAATAGACGCGCAACGTCACGCCGTGCGCGAGCAGATGGCCGGCAAGCAGGTTCAGCGCATGGTTCGCGCCATCGCGCACGTAATTGTAGTTGCCACTGAAAAGGGCGACACGAAGGTCGGACGGCTGCATGGAGGCGGCCCATAGCCCCGCATGCCCCCGCGCGCCACCGGAACGATTCGCCGCCCACGGCGCTTGCTCCCGGACAGACGGAGACAGGCGATGGCAAACAGCTATTCCAAGGGCGACAAGGTCAGCTGGAGCTGGGGCAAGGGCACGGCCGAGGGCAAGGTCGAGGAGAAGTTCGAGCGGCGGGTCCAGCGCACGATCAAGGGCAGCAAGATCGTCCGCAACGGCAGCAAGGAGAACCCGGCCTACCTCATCGTCCAGGAGGACGGCGACAAGGTGCTGAAGGAAGGCTCCGAACTGCACTAAGCGGGCGGCAGGGGGGCGGCGACCCGCGGCCCGATATTCCCCTTTCGTTCTATGCGTGCTAGGGACTGCCCATGGCAAAACCCCGGAAGCGCTACGTCTGTCAGCAATGCGGTTCGGTAACCGCGCAATGGGCGGGCCAGTGTGGCGACTGCGGGGACTGGAACACGCTGGTGGAGGACGCCGGCGCCGTCGTGACGCCGTTCCAGGCGCGGCATAATCTCCAGTCCGGCGGACGCGCGATCCAGCTCTCCGGGCTCGACAGCGACATCCCGCTTCCCGACCGGATGGCGACCGGCATCTCCGAACTCGACCGGGCGCTCGGCGGCGGCTTCGTCGAGGGCTCGGCAACGCTGATCGGCGGCGATCCGGGTATCGGCAAGTCGACGCTGCTGCTCCAGGCGACGGCGCGGCTGGCGCTGGCGGGCAAGTCCGTCGCCTATGTCTCGGGCGAGGAAGCGGCCGACCAGGTGCGGCTACGGGCGCGACGCCTGGGCCTGGGCAACGCGCCGGTCCAGCTGGCGGCGGCAACCTCGGTGCGGGACATCCTCACGACGCTGGGGGAAGGCGATGCGCCCGACCTGCTCGTGATCGATTCGATCCAGACCATGCACTCCGACCTGATCGAGGGCGCGCCGGGCACCGTCAGCCAGGTGCGCGCCTCGTCGGGCGAACTGATCCGCTTCGCCAAGGAGCGCGGCACCGCGCTGGTGCTGGTCGGCCATGTCACCAAGGACGGCTCGATCGCCGGCCCGCGTGTGCTCGAGCACATGGTGGACACGGTGCTGGCGTTCGAAGGCGAGCGCAGCCACCAGTATCGCATTCTGCGCGCGGTGAAGAACCGCTTCGGCGGCACCGACGAGATCGGCGTCTTCTCGATGGCGACCGAGGGCTTGAGCGAAGTCTCGAACCCATCCTCGCTGTTCCTCACCAGCCGCGACGAGAGCGTCACCGGCACGGTGGTCTTCCCGGCGCTGGAGGGAACCCGGCCCGTGCTGGTCGAGGTGCAGGCGTTGACGGTGCGGCTCGCTTCGGGCGCGACGCCGCGTCGTGCAGTGGTCGGCTGGGATTCAGGGCGGCTGGCGATGATCCTGGCGGTGCTGGAGGCCCGCTGCGGCCTCGCCTTCGCGACGTCCGAAGTCTATCTCAACATCGCGGGCGGCTACCGCGTGCAGGATCCTGCCGCCGATCTCGCGGTCGCAGCGGCGCTCGTGTCCGCGCTCTCCGAACGACCCGTCCCGACCGATGCGATCGCCTTTGGCGAAGTGGCGTTGTCGGGGGAGGTGCGTCCGGTCGCCCATGGTGCGCTGCGGTTGAAGGAGGCGGGCAAGCTCGGCTTCGGACGTGCGATGGTGCCAGGGGCCCAGGCGGCCGAGGGGACCAGCCTCACCCTCTCGACCTTCCGCAGCCTGCCGGCCTTCGTCGATCACATGCTGGGCCGCTAAGAGCGCGGCTCGACTTCGCACAGGCGCCCGGATAGGGGGACGAGCAGGCGCTGGGGAGGGCATCGATGGAACTGACCGCACTCGACATCGTGGTGCTGCTGATCGTCGGCGGTGCCGCTCTGCTGGGCCTCAAGCGCGGCTTCGTGACCGAAGTGCTGTCGCTGATGGCCTGGATCTTCGTCGTCTTCGCGATCAAGCTGTTCCACACGCCGGTGAGCGCGGCGCTGGTGGGCGTGATCGGCACGTCGGCGGGCGCGGCGACGCTGGCCTTCGCGCTGATCGCCGGCATCGTCTATTTCCTGGGGCGGCTCGTGGCCAATGGCGTGGGCGCGCGCACCCGCACCTCGATCCTGGGGCCGGTCGATCGGGCGCTCGGCTTCGGCTTCGGCGCGGTGAAGGGCCTGGTGCTGTGCAGTCTCGGCTTCCTGCTGCTGGTGCTGGTGATCGACACCATCGCGGGCGGCCCGAAGCGCCGCCCGGACTGGATCACCCAGTCGCGCACCTATGCGCTGCTAGATTCCACCAGCGCCAGCATCGCCGACATCGTCTACCGGCGTCGGCGTGGCGAGCCGATGTTCGGGGAAGCCGCGGCGAACACGTCCTACTGATGTTTTTTGGGGCGCGTTGCCCCTCGCACGCAGCGCATCGGCGGTCTACATGCAGCGCGTGACCGCGCCGCTCTACAACACCGAGATCCTGCGGCTTGCCGCAACCATCCCCCACCAGCAGCGACTGGAGTCGCCCATGGCCAGCGTGGAAAGACGCTCGCCGGTGTGCGGCAGTCGCGTCACCGTGGACGTCAACCTCGACGCGGAAGGCAGGGTGTCCGAACTCGGCATGCTCGTGCGCGCCTGCGCGCTCGGCCAGGCATCCTCGTCGCTGATGGCGGCGCATGCGATCGGCCGCACGCCCGAGGAGCTGGATGCCGCACGCGACGCGCTGTCGGATTGGCTCGCGGGCGGGGAGGGCCCCCCCGACTGGCCCGGCCTCGCATTGTTCGAGCCGGCGCTGCCGCATAGCGCCCGCCACGCCTCGATCCGCCTGGCGTTCGAGGCTGCGGCCGAGGCGGCCCGGTCTGCGCGCGAAGGGCGGCCGGGCTGATGGAGGCGCATTCCGCCACGTCGTTCGTCCGCGACTTCGCACCGCTGCTTGGGGCAGCGCTTCTGTTCGTTCTGATTTTCCGCAAGCTGAAGCTCGGCGCGACGCTGGGCTTCCTGGTTGCGGGCGTCGTCGTCGGGCCGCAGGTCCTGGGGCTCGTCGGCGATGCCGAGGCCAAGATGGGCATCGCGGAGCTCGGCATCACGCTGCTCCTGTTCCTCGTCGGACTGGAACTCAGCCCGTCGCGGCTGTGGCGGATGAAGCGCGACATTTTCGGGTTCGGCCTGCTCCAGGTGACCTTGTGCGGCATCGCCATCACCGGCGTCGTCTGGCTGTTCACGCACTTCACCATTCCTGCGGCCCTCGCGCTGGGTCTGCCGCTGGCGCTGTCCTCGACGGCCCAGGTGCTGCCGATGCTGCAGTCCGCCGGGCGCCTGAAGACGCCGTACGGTGAGCGCGCCTTCTCGATCCTCCTGTTCCAGGATCTGTCGATCGTTCCGCTGATCACCATCGTGGCGGCGCTTTCGCGCAATCCGGACGATGTGGGCGGGCCGCCGGGATGGATGCTGGCGCTCTACACCGTGCTGGCGATCACCGGATTGATCCTTGCCGGCCGCTTCCTGTTGCGGCCGCTCTTCCGCCTGATCGGCAATCTCGGCGAGCGCGAGATGTTCGTGTTCGCGGGCCTGTTCACCGTCATCGCTTCCGCAGCGATCATGGAGGCGCTCGGTCTTTCGACTGCACTCGGCGCGTTCATCGCAGGAGTGATGCTGGCCGACAGTCCGTACCGCCACGAGCTCGAGGCCGACGTCGAGCCCTTCCGCGCGATCCTGCTCGGCCTGTTCTTCCTCTCGGTGGGCATGCTGCTCGATCTCTCGGCCATCGCCGAGCGGCCGGTGTTCGTGACGGGCATGGCACTGGCGCTGATCGCGACCAAGGCCGTGGTGATCGGGCTCCTTGCGCTGCTGTTCGGTATGCCGTGGCGCAAGGCCCTGGCGCTCGGCCTCCTGCTGAGCCAGGGCGGCGAATTCGGCTTCGTGCTGTTCGCCCAGGCCCAGCATGCGCTGCTGATCGCGCCCGAGGCTGCCAGCGTGTTCGGCGCCGTCGTCACCCTGTCGATGGCCACGACGCCGTTCCTGATGATGCTCACCCGCCGCTTCCGCGTGGAGCCGCAGGCGAGCACCGACGGGCTCGACGGGCCCAAGCATGACGGCGCCGCCGCGCTGGTAATCGGCTATGGCCGCTTCGGGCAGACCGTCGGGCAGATGCTGATCGGCCAGGGCATCAGCGTGACGCTGATCGACACGGATCCGGCCACCATCGAGCGCGCCGGCAACTTCGGCATGAAAGTCTACTACGGCGACGGCACCCGCATCGATACGCTGCGTCGCGCGGGCGCCGACGAGGCGCAGTTGTTGCTCTTCTGTATCGATGGCCAGCAGATGGAACCGATCGACATCGAGGCGGTGAAGCTCGCCTTCCCCGACGCTGTGATCTTCATGCGCGTGTTCGATCGCCTGTCGATCCTGCGTCTGAAGGGCGCTCCGGTGGAGGGCTATGTCCGCGAAGTGCTCGACTCCGCGGTTGCCATGGCGCGCAAGGCCATGGCCTGCGTCGGCGTGGACGAGGCCGAGATCGATCGGACCGAAGAGGCCTATCGCAACCTGGACACCAAGCGGCTCGCCCAGCAGCTCGAGGCGCAGGACCTTTATGCCGGGCGCGAGGCGATGTTCAGCCAGGAACGGGGAAGCGCCGCCCGCGACGGACTTTCGCGCGAGGCGTGAGGGAAGGGGATCGTCGATGAATGTGCTGATGCTTCTGGCCGCATTGTCCGGCGCGCTCGCAGTCGGCGCGGGCGCCTTCGGTGCGCACGGCGCCGAGGGCCAGGCGCGGGAATGGCTGCAAACGGGCGGCCAGTATCAGCTCGTCCATGCCGTCGCGGCGCTGGTCGCCCTCCGGCTGGAGGCGCGTGGGCCCGCATGGCTGTTCGTGGCCGGGGCGCTGATCTTTGCCGGCACGCTCTATGCGATGGCCTTCGGGGCGCCGCGCTGGCTTGGCGCCGTCACCCCGATCGGCGGCACGCTGCTGATCCTTGGCTGGCTCTGGCTGGCCTGGACCGGCCTGCGCGGCTGAGCTCAGCGCGGCTGGGTGTCGAGAAACGCCGCGATCTCTTCCAGCGCCACGCCGCGATCGACATAAGTCTGGCCGATCCCGTGCGCGAGCAGCAGCGCGAGCGTTCCGCCCTCCATCTTCTTGTCGTGCCGCATATGGTCGACCAGCCGAGCGCCGCTTGCCGAGATCCCGGCCCCTGCAAGGCCGTCCGGAAGACCCGCCGCGCGCAGGTGGGCCGCCACGCGTGCTGCATCCTCGGGCGGGCACAGGCCGCGGCTCGCTGAAAAGGCGAAGGCTAGGGCCATGCCTGCCGCAACCGCTTCACCGTGCAGCAGCGACCCGTCGAAGCCTGCCTCCGCCTCCAGCGCATGGCCGAAGGTGTGGCCGAGGTTGAGTAGCGCGCGCCGGCCGCTCGTCTCGCGTTCATCCTCCCCAACGATGCGCGCCTTGGCCGCGACCGATCGTGCGATCGCGATCTCGCGCGCTTCCGGATCTCCCGCGAGCAGCCGGTCGGCATTGGCTTCGCACCAGGCGAAGAACTCGGGATCGTCAATCAGGCCGTACTTGGCCACCTCGGCATAGCCCGCGCGGACTTCGCGCAACCGCAGCGTGTCGAGCGTCGTCGGATCGATCAGCACGATGGCCGGCTGGTGAAAGGCGCCGACGAGATTCTTGCCGGCCCGCGTGTTGATGCCGGTCTTGCCGCCCACCGACGAATCGACCTGCGCCAGCAGGGTGGTCGGCACCTGCACGAACCCGCAGCCGCGCTTCAGGATGGCGCTCGCGAAGCCCACCAGGTCTCCGATCACGCCGCCGCCGAGCGCAATCACATGATCGCGCCGTTCGACCCCAAGTGCGAGCAGGCGGTCCATCAGCAGTTCGAGCGTGGCCCAGCTCTTGGAACTTTCGCCGGCGGGCAGCACGATCGCCTCGCTCGCGATTCCCGCGGCCGAGAGCGACGCGCGCAGGGTCTCCAGGTGCGGCACGACCGCCTCGTCCGCCACGATCGGCATCGGCCTGCCGCGTGCGATCGGCGCCAGCAACTCCCCGGCCCGCGCGAGCAGCCCCGTCTCGATGACGACGTCATAGCTGCGGGTGCCGAGCGAAACGGGAATGGTGGTCACGGGCGGATCGCCTCCAAAATGGCGTTGACGGTGGCTTCGTGCGGGGCCTGCTGGCTGACGATGTGCACGGGCGCCATGGCGTAGAACGGGTTGCGGATCGCGGCGAGCTCGGTCAGCACCGCCTTGGCATCCTTGCCGCGCAACAGCGGGCGGTGGTCGCGGCGGCCGACCCGCTCGGCGAGCACTGCCGGCGCGGCATCGAGCCAGACGGCGAGGCCATGTTTCAGGATCAGCGCGCGCGTCTCTTCGTTGATGAAGGCGCCGCCGCCGGTGGCGATCACCTTGGGGCTGCCGTCGATCAACCGGGCGATCACGCGGCGCTCCCCGTCGCGGAAGTGCGCTTCGCCGAACCGCTCGAACATCTCGGCGATGGTCATGCCGGCGGCGCGCTCGATCTCATTGTCCGCGTCGACGAAGGGCAGGCGCATGCGGTGCGCCAGCCGGCGACCGACAGTGGATTTGCCCACGCCCATCAGCCCGACCAGCACGATCGGCTTTCCGCTCCACGGCGGTGTCGAGGCATGGGTTTGCAGCATCGTGGCCGGCGCTATACAGCGTGGCGGCGCGCGGGCAAAAAGCTTGTGCGCCCGCTTCGCAATCGTGAGTTTTCGTCCGCCATGTCCCGATCGCTTGTCATTCTGATCGTCGTCCTGCTGGTTCTCGTCGGCGGGCTGTTCTTCCTGGCGGGTCGCCAGACGGAGAAGCAGCCGGTGCAGGTCGAAAAGGCGGTCTCGCTTGAAAATCTCCAGAACTAGCAGCTTCGCCTCGGTTCTGGTGCTGGCTGGCCTCGTCGGCCTGCCGGCGCTGGGCCAGGACGTTCCCGAATCGCTGCTGCCGCCCGGGTTCAACGATCCGGTCGCGCCCGCGCCTGCACCCGGCGCGCAGCAGCCGGCGGCACGACCCTCCGGGGTGCCGCAGGCGCCGATCGCGGGTCCTGCACCGATCCCGACGCCCACGCCGACTCCGACGCCGACCGCAACGGCGCGGCCGGTCGATCCGAAGCTGCTCGCGCAGTATGAGCTGCCGGAGTATGCGCGGCGCTCGACTGCGCACATCGGCATCGACGGCGCAGGGCTGGGCCGCAACGCGTTCGCCGGAGCCGACGGTCGCATGCTGGAGACGCTGATGCGCCGGCTCGATGCGCCGGTGGCGTCGCGCTGGCTGTCGATCGCGCTGCGGCGTGCGCTCGCCTCGGACGTGGACACGCCTGCGCGAGTCAATGGACCGGACTTCGCCGCCGAGCGCGCCTGGTTGCTGCTGCGGATGGGGGAAGCGCCCACCGCGCGCGCCGTGGTGCAGTCGGTCGATGGCGAGAATTACACGCCCAAGATGTACCAGGTCGCCATGCAGGCGGCGCTGGCGACCGCCGATCCGGCAGCGATGTGCGGGATCGTGGAGCCGGCGCAGCGTGTCTCGCAGGAGCGTGGCTGGCAGCTCGCCCGTGCGATGTGCGCCGGACTCGCGGGCGAGCCCAAGCAGGCGGGCGTGCTGATCGACCAAGCGCGCCGTGCCTTTCGCCGGCGAGCAGTCGGCGCGGACATCGACCTGAAGCTGGCCGAGAAGGTGCTGGGCGCAGGGGCGCAGGGCCGTCGATCGGTGACGATCGAATGGGACGGCGTGGAGCAGCTCAGCGCCTGGCGTTGGGGCCTCGCAAACGCGACCGCGGTGGAAATCCCGGCCGCGCTGTTCGACACGGTCGGGCCGCAGGTCCGGTACTGGAACGCGCTAATGCCTGCGATTCCTCCTGAGCGCCGCGTGCCGGATGCCGAGCTTGCCGCTGCTCAGGGGGTACTGTCGAGCAGCGCGCTGGTCGATCTCTATGCCACGGTTGGCGAGCTGGACGATTCGCCGAGTGACCTGACCGCCGTCGCACGCGACCTCCGCGAGGCTTTTGCCGCAGCGCAGGTCGCCGATCGCATGACGGCCCTGCGCCAGGTGTGGACCGGCGCGACCGACGCCCAGCGCAGCTATGCACGGCGCGTGCTTACCGCGCGCGCGGCATCGGCGATCCCGGCGTCTGCAGACTATGCTGCGGACGCGGATGCGCTCGTCGCTTCGATGCTGTCGGCCGGGATGGACCTGCGGGCGCTTCGTTGGCGCTCGATGACACCGGAGGGCGGTGACGCCTGGGCGATGCTGGCGGTTGCCGATCCGCGTGCCCGGCAGGTGTCGCAGCGCGCCGTGTCGCGATACGCCGACGGCGACGCGCGCAAGGGGCAACTGCTGCTCGCCGGCCTTGCGGGCCTAGGCAGGCTGCCGGCAGAGGACGCTACGGAACTGGCGCAGTCGCTGGGCGTGCCGATCGGCGCGGAGAACGCCTGGACCCGCGCCATCACGCTTGCGGCCGGTCGCGACCAGCCGGGCACCGTCCTGGTGCTCGCCGCGGTTGGCATGCAGACGCGGGACTGGCGCGGCGTTTCGCCCCAGGCGCTGTTCCATATCGTCGCCGCCTTGCGGGCGGTTGGGCTTGAAGGGGAAGCGCGGATGATCGCTGCCGAGGCGATCGCACGCGCGTGAGCGAAGGCGGCGCGCCCGCCGGCAGCGATCGCATCCTGATCGACCGCTTCCTGGAAATGCTGGCGGCAGAAGCCGGCGCGGCGCGCAACACGTTGCTCGCCTATGGAACCGATCTGCGGCTCGCATCGGATGCCCTCGCGGGCCGGCTTGCCGATGCCGATCGTCCGGCGCTGGAACGGCTCGCCGAAGGCTGGGGTGATCTCTCGCGCGCCACCGTGGCGCGCAAGTCGGCCGCCTTGCGGCGCTTCTTCGCCTTTCTTGCCGATGAGGGGCTTCGTGCGGACGATCCCGGCCGCGCGCTGCCGCGGCCCGGAAGCGCGCGGCCGTTGCCGCGGACGCTGTCTTCGGCAGATGTGGACCGCTTGTTCGAGGCCATCGAGGCCCGGATCGCGCGCGATCCCCCGAACCCCCTCGACCTTCGTCTCGCGGCGTTGGTGGAGTTGCTCTACGGCTCCGGCTTGCGCGCGACCGAGCTCGTGTCCCTGCCACGCACCGCCATTGCGACGGATCGGCCATATCTGATCCTGCGCGGCAAGGGTGAGCGCGAGCGGATGGTCCCGGTTTCCGATCGCGCGCGCGCCGCAGTCGCCAGCTGGCGCGCCCATGTCCCGGCAGACAAGGCCTGGCTGTTCCCCTCCGGCAAGGCGCATCTGTCGCGCATCCGCTTGTTCCAGCTGCTGAAGGCCTTGGCTGGGGAGGCGGGGATCCCGCCCGACCGGGTGAGCCCGCACGTCCTGCGCCACGCCTTCGCCACCCATTTGCTGGAAGGGGGCGCCGACCTGCGTGCGTTGCAGGCGATGCTGGGCCATGCCGACATCGCCACCACCGAAATCTACACTCATGTCGACAGCCAGCGGCTGGTCGAGCTGGTCAACGCGCGCCATCCGCTCGTTGACGCCCTCCGCCGGGCACCGTAACCGGCACCCTGAAACTTGTTCGCCCCGCAGCCAAGTGCCGCGAGGAGCGGCAGCGCACCTAATCGAGACGGAACCCGAGTTGATGGCCACCTTTCTGGATTTCGAGAAGCCGATCGCCGAGCTGCAGGGCCGGATCGACGAGCTGCGCGACACCGCGGCCGGCGGAGAGGTCGACATCGAGGCGGAAATCTCGAAGCTGCAGGGCAAGTCCGATCGTCTGCTGCGCGACACCTATGCGAAGCTGACGCCGTGGCAGAAGACCCAGGTCGCGCGGCACCCGGAACGGCCGCACTTCAAGCACTATGTCGCCGCGCTGATCGAGGGCTTCATGCCGCTGGGCGGCGACCGCGCCTTTGCCGACGATTCCGCGATCATCGGGGGGCTTGGCCGGCTCAACGGCCGCAAGGTGATGGTGATCGGCCATGAGAAGGGCGACGACACCGCCAGCCGGCTCAAGCACAATTTCGGCATGGGCAAGCCCGAGGGCTATCGCAAGGCGATCCGCTTGATGCAGCTGGCGGACCGCTTCGGGCTGCCGGTGGTGACGCTGGTCGACACGTCCGGTGCGTTTCCCGGCATCCAGGCGGAAGAGCGCGGCCAGGCGGAGGCGATCGCCCGCTCGACCGAGGCGAGCCTCGCGCTTGGCGTGCCGATGGTCGCTGCCATCCTGGGTGAGGGCGGTTCAGGCGGCGCCGTGGCGCTGGCTGCCGGCAACCGGGTGCTGATGATGGAGCACGCGGTCTATTCGGTGATCTCGCCCGAGGGCTGCGCCTCGATCTTGTGGCGCACGGCCGATCGCGCGCCCGATGCGGCAGAGGCGATGAAGGTCACGGCGCAGGACCTGCAGGCGCTGGGCGTGATCGACACGATCGTGGCAGAGCCGCTGGGCGGCGCGCACCGCGACCCTGCTGCCGCAATCGCCTCTTTGGGTGCGGCGCTCGGCAACGCGCTGGGCGAACTGGAGGGGCAAACGACGGAACAGTTGCGTCGCGATCGACGGGCCAAGTTCCTGAACATGGGTCGCGCCTAAGCGCGATCGCGGCGGATCATAAAAAAAGAGGGCCGGACTGCCGTCCGACCCTCTTTCCGGTCATCGATTTCAGTCGAAATCAGGTAACCGAGTTGTTCAGCTTGGTGCCGACCTTGTTGAACGTGCCGCTCAGCGAGCCGCCCAGGCCCGACATCGCAGCGATTGCGGCAACGGCGATCAGGGCTGCGATCAGGCCGTATTCGATCGCGGTGGCGCCCTTGTTGTTCTTCAGGAAAGTGCGGATCTTCTGCATTGGGGTCTCCAACGTTCGTGCTTCAACATACCCGGCTGATCCGGGTGAGACCCGGTGCAGCATCCGTTGCAGTACCGACCTGTTCGTTGAAAAAGCGTTTAGACCGGCGAACGGTCTGGCTTGCAGAATCAGCGCCCGCTGGCGTCCGAGACTTCCTCGTCCGCATGGTCCCACATGCCCACGACCTGCCGCGCCATCGGAGCGAGCGTCGCCAGCGCGGCAAGCGCGATGAGCGCGATGATCAGCGCATATTCGACCATCGTGGCACCGCGTCGGTCGCGCAGCAGCCTGCGGGCTAGGCTTGCAATGACACGCATACGCTGGTCTTTCGCTCGCTTCTGACGAGAGGCTAGGCGCGGCGGGTAAAGAAATGCTGAGTGGAACGGGCGCAGGGTTGTTGATGGTCGTCGCTGCGGCCCTCGTCGACAGCGATGGCCGGGTATTGGTGCAGCAGCGACCGCTGGGGCTGCCGATGGCGGGTCTGTGGGAGTTCCCTGGCGGCAAGGTGGAACCGGGCGAACTGCCGGAGGCGGCCTTGATCCGCGAATTGCACGAGGAACTCGGCATCACGGTGGAGCGATCGTGCCTGGCGCCGGCGACCTTTGCCAGCGAGCCGCTGGGCGAGCGGCACCTCCTGCTGTTGCTCTACGCGCTGCGCAAATGGTCCGGCGTCGTCGAGGCGCGGCATGCCACCGCGCTTCGCTGGGCCCGGCCGGTGGAACTGCACCGGTTGGAAATGCCGCCCGCAGACCGCCCCCTCATCGGCCTGCTGGAGGCGCTGGTCTGAGCCTAGTGCTTGGGCCGTAGCGCCTCTGCCAACGATACGGTCGCGCTGCCGCGACGCGCCGGCTTCGGCTGGTCGGGGGAGGGCGCCCAGCCGGTGAGATAGATCACCTCGAACTGCTCGGACATGCGCCCGCCCGCATCGGCGCGTTCGGCAAAGCGGCCGGCAGCTTCGGCCATCGTCGTCCGGGACAGGGGCGCGCGGTCGACGAGGAGGCTGGTGCCGGCCATGCCGCGCAGGTCCTCGATCAAGCGGCCGAAGCTCGCATAGCGCACATTCAGGGTTTCGGAGTCGGCCACCGGCAACGCGAAGCCCGCCCGCATCAACAGGTCCCCCGCGGATTGGAGGTTCACCTGCGGGTGAACGCGCGCAGCGGGCCGTTCCTGCTCCGCTGCCATCAGCGTTCCGCGCAGCGTCGACAGCGTGCCTCCGCCCGTGAAGGCCGCCAGGAACAGCCCGTCCGGCCGCAGAACCCGGCGGATCAGATTCAGCGCCCCCGGAAGGTCGTTGACCTGATCCAGCGTTCCCGCCGACACGACCAGATCGAAGGAACCGTCCGCGAAGGGCAGCCGATCCTCGTCGCACTGCACGCCGCCTGCCGCGCGGGCGAAGGCGAAGCCGGGATCGGCGCGAACGATCCGAGTGCCCGGAAGCGCCAGACCGGCATCGAAGCAACCCAGGTCCAGCACGTCGGCGAACTCGCGGGTGACCGCATCGAGTCGTTCGCTCAACCCCTCGATCATGAAGCGGCGCAGGAAGTCGGACTCGCCGAAGCGGGAGGCGATACGGTCGCGGCGCAGGCGGCGCGCGGCGCGATGGAAGATCTCTGGCGGTTGCACGCGGGCGCTTGTGCGCCTTCGCGGACGCGACGACAAGGATAGCCGTGAACGCCGTCGCCGCCCTGGTTCGAGGCAGCATCGTGCTGGCACTGCCGCCGCGCTGCCCCGCGTGCGGGCAGGTGACGGAGGCGGACCATCGCTTCTGTGCCCGCTGCTGGGACGGCCTCCAGTTCCTGGGGCCGCCATGGTGTGCCGCCTGTGCGCTGCCGTTCGATCATGACCGGGGGGAGGACGCCTGCTGTGCCGCCTGCCTGGCGGCACCGCCCGCCCATGCCGGTGCCCGAGCAGCGGTCGCCTATGGTCCGGTCGCGCGCGACGTCGCCCTGAAGCTGAAATATGGTGGCCGGCTTGCCGCCGCGGAGACCATGGCACGATTGATGGCCCGGCTGATGCCCGCGGATGCGGAACTGCTGGTGCCGGTGCCGCTCCATCGCCGCCGCCTGTGGTTGCGCGGCTACAACCAGGCGGCGCTCGTCGCCGGAACCCTGTCGCGGATTTGTGGCATTCCAGCCGATCTCCATGCGCTGGTCCGCACACGGGCGACGCCGGTCCTCCGGGGCCTTGGCCGGCGCGAACGCGCAAGGGTTCTGGCGGGCGCCTTTGCGGTTCCGGCTTCTGGTAGGGCCAGGGTCGCCGGCAAGTCCGTCGTGCTGGTGGACGACGTCTATACCTCCGGCGCGACCGCCAATGCCTGTGCACGCAAGCTTCTTGCGGCAGGCGCCAGCGCGGTGACGGTGCTGTGCTGGGCGCGCGTGCTGGACGAGGCGCATGATTGACAAGCGGATCCCGCCGACACACCTCAGGCCGCATGGCAAAGATCGAAATCTACACCAAGGCTTTCTGCCCCTATTGCACCCGCGCGAAGCGGCTGCTCGAGAGCAAGGGGGCCGCGTTCGAGGAATTTGACATCACCATGGGTGGCGAGCGCCGCGCGGAGATGCTGCAGCGGTCGAACGGCCGCACCACCGTGCCTCAGGTGTTCATCGACGGCCGCCATATCGGCGGCTCGGACGATCTCGCCGCGCTGGACCGGCAGGGGGGACTGGACCCGCTGCTCGCACAATGAGGATCGCCCTGCTGCAGATGACGAGCGGGATCGACCCGCTCGCCAATGCGGCGGTGCTGACGGACGCGGTGGCCCAGGCGGCCGCCGGGGGCGCCGCCGTGCTGTTCACCCCCGAGATGTCCGGCCTGATCGATCGGGACCGGAGCAGGGCGGCGGCCGTCCTGGCGGACGAGGCCGGCGATCCCGTGCTGGCGGCCGTCCGGACGGCCGCGGCGGAGCATTGCGTGTGGGTTCAACTCGGCTCGCTGGCGATCCGCCGTCCTGACGGTAAACTGGCGAACCGCGGCTTCATGATCGGGCCGGACAGCATGGTCCGCGCTCGATATGACAAGCTCCATCTGTTCGACGTCGCGCTGGCAAGCGGCGAACGCTGGCAGGAATCCGCCGCCTATGCGCCTGGCGACGAAGCGGTGGTGGTGGACACTCCCGCCGGGCCGCTTGGCCTCTCGATCTGCTACGATATGCGCTTCCCCGGCCTCTACCGGGCGCTGAGCGACGCGGGTGCCGAATTGCTGGCGGTGCCCTCTGCCTTCACTCGCCCGACCGGCGCTGCCCATTGGCACGTGCTGCTGCGGGCTCGCGCGATCGAGGCTGCTGCCTTCGTGATCGCCGCGGCACAGACGGGCGTGCATGCCGACGGCCGCGAGACCTATGGCCATTCGCTGGTGGTCGATCCCTGGGGCACGGTGCTGCTCGACATGGGCGACGCACCTGGCGTGGGCTTCGCCGAGCTCGACCGCACCGTCCTTCGCGACGTGCGCG
Organism: Sphingomonas sp. MJ1 (PH-R8); assembly: GCF_048058635.1. Taxonomy (NCBI): domain Bacteria; kingdom Pseudomonadati; phylum Pseudomonadota; class Alphaproteobacteria; order Sphingomonadales; family Sphingomonadaceae; genus Sphingomonas; species Sphingomonas sp. MJ1 (PH-R8). The sequence goes on along the minus strand of NZ_JBBEFX010000011.1, from coordinate 8,672 downwards.
AGCGTCTGCCGGTGCTGCGGCATCGACGCGCAATCCCGCCCGTCGAGCGCGTCGCATGATCGTCTTCGATCTTCGCTGCGACGGCGGCCACGTCTTCGAAAGTTGGTTCGGGTCGAGCGCCGACTACGCCGATCAGAAGGAGCGGGGGCTGGTCCGCTGCCCGCTGTGCGACAGCGCCTCGGTCGAGAAGGCGGTCATGGCGCCCAACGTCGCTGCCAAGGGCAACCAGCGCGCGGCCATGAATGCCGATCCGATGAAGGCGGCTCTCGCCGCGCTTGCCAAGGCGCAGGAGAAGGCGCTCGAAGGCTCCGAATGGGTGGGCTCCCGCTTTGCCGACCGGGCGCGCGCCATGCACCTGGGCGAGGAGGCGACGGCCCCGATCCACGGCCAGGCGACGCCTCAGGAGGCGCGGGCCCTGGTCGAGGAGGGGGTGCCGGTCGCGCCGCTTCCCCTGCCGGTCGTCCCGCCCGGCGCTCGCAACTAAACCGTCAGCCGAGCATCTCGCGGATCTTGGCCGACAGCTCCTGGATCGCGAACGGCTTGGTGATCATCGCCATGTTCGTGCCGAGGAAATCGGCCCGGATCGCGGCATTCTCGGCATAGCCCGTCACGAACAGGATCGGCAGTTCGGGGCGATGCTGGCGGGCGACTTCGGCAAGCTGGCGGCCGTTCATGCCCGGCAGCCCGACGTCGGAGACCATCAGATCGATGTGCCGGTCAGATGCCAGGACGGCGATCGCCGCATTGGGCTCTTCCGCCTCGATAGGGACATAGGCCAGTTCCTCCAGCACCTCGCGCACGAGCAGACGCACGGAGGGATCATCCTCGACCAGGAGGACGGTCTGCCCGTTCCCCTCAGGCACCGGCCGGCTGGATGCGGCGGAGTCGTGCTCGGGCTGTGCGTCGACGGCCCGCAGGTAGAGCGACACGGTCGTGCCCGCCCCGGCCTGGCTGTGGATGCGGACCTGCCCGCCCGACTGGCGTACGAAGCCATAGACCATGGAGAGGCCGAGGCCGGTCCCCTGGCCGATCGGCTTGGTGGTGAAGAACGGGTCGAATACCTTCTGCACCAGCTCCGGCGCCATGCCGACGCCCGTGTCGGAGACGGCGATCACCACATAGCGGCCGGGCTGCACGTCGGGCCGGGTCGCCACATAGGTTTCGTCCAGCTCGACGGCGCGCGTCTCGATCGTCAGCTGCCCGCCCTCGGGCATGGCGTCGCGGGCGTTGATCGTGAGGTTCAGGATCGCGTTCTCGAGCTGGTTGGCATCGGTTTCCGCCCACAGCGCATCGTCCGCAAGCGCGACGTGTAGCGTGATGTTCTCCCGGGTCGAGCGGTGGAGGAGCTGCTCCAGCGAGGCGATCAGCCCGTTGATCTCGATCGGCTTCGTGTCGAGCGACTGGCGGCGCGAGAAGGCGAGGAGCCGTGCGGTGAGCGCCGCCGCCCGCTGCGCCGAGGTCGTGGCGGCGTCCATGAAGCGCTCCAGGTCGTCGGTTCGGCCGGCAGCGATCCGCCGCTTCATGATGTCCATCGCGCCGATGACGCCGGTCAACATGTTGTTGAAGTCGTGCGCGATCCCGCCGGTCAGCTGGCCGACCGCTTCCATTTTCTGGCTCTGGAGCAGGGCGGCTTCGGCCCGGGCACGGTTCTCCATCTCCGCCTGCAGTGCCGCGGTCCGCTCCGCGACACGCTCGGCAAGCAGCTCTTCGGTCCGCTTGCGATCGGTGATGTCGATGCCGAAGACGTGGAAACCGTCGACTTCCCCCTGCGCATTGCGGCGGGGAAGGTAGCGGATCTCGGTGTCGCGACGGCGCCCGTCGCGGTGCGGCGTCGGGACCTCCATCCGCACCGTCTCTCCAGCCAGCGCGCGCCGGATGTCTGCCTGGCGGATGTGATAGGCGTCTTCGCCCAGCACCTCGCGGACATGGCGGCCGATGATCTCCTCCGGAGAGACGTAGAACCAGTCCTCGTAGGCGCGGTTGCCGAACCGATAATGTCCGCTGCGGTCGACGAAGGCGATCAGCACGGGAAGGGCGTCCGCGATCCGGCGCAATTCGGCCTCGCTTGCGGCCAGCGCCGTGCGGCTGACCTCCAGGTCGAGCATCCGGTCCCGCGTCTCGAACTGGCGCTGGCGGGAGCGCATCGCCGAATCGGTCGCGCTCAGCAGCGAGGCGACGCTCAGCGGCCGTTCGAGCACGATGGCGTTGCCGGTCAGCTCCAGCAAACGCGCGCGGAGTTCCTCCGAGCCGGTTCCCCTGCTGCGCTGCCGCGCCGCGAGCAGGATGAACGGAATGTCCGACCAACTCGGCTGGGCCGCGAGCACCGCCCGAAGGACGTGGGTGCCCAAGCGCATCGCCTCCTCGGTCAGCAGGACTACGCCGACATGTTCGTCGAGGCGCTCTGCAACCGCGTTCAGGTCGGCACAGGCATCGGCGTCATAGCGCTGGTCCCGGAGCAATCCCACGACCGCTTCGGCATCGCGCCCGAACGGCGCGACCACCAGGACGCGATGGCCCTCTGCCGCGGTCCTATGCCCCACGTTCGCGATTTTCCATCAGGGGCAAGCGCTCGCCCACATATTCCGGCGTCCCCGTGAGCACCCCCTGGAAGGCAGTGAGGGGTGCCCCCACCCGGACGCCCTCGGCGTCGACGCGGAACTCCCGGATGGCATCCTCGTGCTGCCCCGCACGGTTCTTCAGCGCCGAGACCGCCTTGCGAATGCGGCCATCCGCCTCGAAGAAGCGCAGCAGCAGCACCGCGTCGGCAACATAGGAAATGTTGATGCTCGACTGCATCGTTCCCACCAACCCCTCCTGGGGGTTGATGAGGAAGGTTGCGACCGCTTGCTGATTGAGGAACGACAGCAGCTCGTGGATCTGTAGCACCAGCTGCTGTTCCTGGGGCATGGCGGCGAGATAGCCGTTGAGGCTGTCGATCACGATCACCTGCGCCGCGTCGCCTTCGACCCGGCGACGCACGCGGGCGGCGAACTCGCCCGGCGACAGCTCGGCCGGATCGATCTGCTCCACGATCAGCAGCCCGGCGTCGATGTGCTTCTGGAGATCCAGGTTGAACGCACGCGCGCGGGCCAGGAGCGTACCGATACGCTCGTCGAACTCATAGATCACGGCCCGTTCGCCGCGTTCGCAGGCGGCATAGGCATATTGCAGGGCGATGGTCGTTTTGCCGGTGCCGGCAGGGCCCGTGATGAGCGTGGAGGTACCCCGTAGCGGCCCGCCGCCCAGCAGCGCGTCGAGCTCCGGAACCCCGCTGGGGATCGCTTCGCCGACGGTGGCGCGCTGGTGGGCGGCGGCGATCAGTCGCGGGTAGATGTCGAGCCCGCCCTTGCTAATGGTGAAGTCGTGGAAGCCCGCCACGAAGTCGATGCCGCGCAGCTTCTGGACCTGGAGGCGTCGGCGTGCCGCGCCGAACTCCAGCGTCAGCCGTTCCAGCGTGATGACCCCGTGGCACAGGCTGTGGAGGTGGCCGTCGCCGCCGTCACGCGAGGCGGTGAGGTCGTCGACCAGCAGCACGGTCGTGTCGCGACCGGCGAAGAACTGCTTGAGCGCCAGCACCTGGCGCCGGTAGCGGAGCGGATCCTGGGCGAGGAGTCGCATCTCCGACAGGCTGTCGAACACGACGCGGCACGGCTTCACGCGCTCCACCTCGGCCTCGATCAGCTTGATCGTCTCGCCGAGTTCCATCTCCCAGGAATAGAGGACCGACTGCTCGCGGCCGACGCCCAGCACCTCATCGGCCATGCTGAGTTCGAAGACGTCGAACTCGTCGATGCTCCAGCCGTGGGAGGCGGCGACGATCGCGAGCTCTTCCTTGGTTTCGGACAGGGTCACGTAGAGCGCCCGCTCGCCGCGACGCGCACCTTCGCGCAGGAACTGGAGCGACAAGGTGGTCTTGCCCGAACCCGGCGCGCCCTCCAGCAGGTAAAGCCGGTTCGTCGGCAGGCCGCCGCGGAGGATCTGGTCCAGTCCCTCATTTCCGAACGGGATCAGCGAGGCGGGTTCGGTCATGTCGAGAATGTCCAGCAGAGGCAGTATCGCCCCCTAGCATCGTCTGGATCGGCCGGACAGCGACTAGATCGCAGCAAAGGCGTGCAGGCGGCTACTTGGTTGGCGGGGCGGAAGCCTTGGCCTGCGTTGACGGGCAACCCGCGTGAACTTAGTGGGTTGGCCGTGGCCCCGGTAGCTCAGCAGGACAGAGCAACGGTTTCCTAAACCGCAGGTCGGGAGTTCGAGTCTCTCCCGGGGCACCAGCAGCTCTTCGAATCGACAGGCGCGCACCGCCCCCGGGTGGAGACGATGCGCGCCCGGCGTGGTTAGAAGCGGACGCGGCCGCCGAGGGTGAAGATCAGCGCATAGGCGTCTTCCAGTCGGCCGTCCGTCACGACCGGCGTCTGCACCGGCGAGCCTGCGTAGGCCGCGGTGATGCGGTCGATCGTCTCGTCCTTGAACGCGACATAGTTGGCGCCCGCGTCGATCGTGAAGCTGGGGCTGATGTTGTAGGAGCCGCCGGCACCGAAGTTCCAGCGGTTCGAGTCCGGCACGCGTGCGTCGCGTTCGCCGTCGCGGGTCGGGGTCAGCGTGCGCTGGACACCGGCGCGCAGCGTCAGGTCCGGGGTCGCGGCATAATCGAAGCCGCCGGCCAGGCTCCAGGTGTTGCGGTAGTTCTCCGGGATCGCCGAGTTGATCGGGGAACCGAGCCGGATCGCATCGAAGTCCGCCCAGGTGTAGCGGATGCCCTGGACGTTGAGCGTCAGCGCATCGGTGGTGCGGAAGCGGCCGCCGACGATGATCTGCGCGGGCGTCTTGAACTTCGCCTTCACCCCGTCGAGCGTGCGGTTCTGGCCGGCGAGCGGGCCGACGAGGCCGCTCACTTCCAGGCTGCCCTTCAGCGTGTGCTCGATCGCCGACTTGTAGCTGATGCCGACGGTCGCCCAGTCATTGTGCATCTGCACGCCGGCGGTCCAGCCGAAGTCCCAGCCGTCGCCGCTCAGCACCTGCTTGCCGTCCGGCAGCGCGGCCGAGAGGTTCGGGAGCGCGTTGCCGAGTTCCGCATCGGTGTATTCGACGTTCAGCGCCGCGCCGACGCGCAGCCAGTCGGTGACGGCGACGCCGATCGACGGCTGGATGTCGATGGTGCGCAGGCGGGTCTTGTCGGCGCTGTAGCGGGCCCAGCTGTCCGAATCATAGTTGGTGGTGAAGCTGTACGGCGAGGTCACCGCCAGGCCGATCGAGACCCGCTCGTTGAGCGGCATGGCGACCGCGCCCGAGGGGAGGAAGCCGTTGTTGATCGGGTTCTTGGACACCGACTGGCCGCCGATCGGCGCCGGCGGCTGGCCCGGGCGCACGATCACCGTGCCGTCGTCGACCACCTTGCCACGCGGCAGGATCGCGGAGATCGCAATCGAGGCCTCGGCGCTGTCCATCTCGGCGATGGCAGCCGGGTTCCACCACAGCGACTGCGGGCCGGTGTCGGCGACTTCACCCGAGAAAGCACGGCCGGCGGCGCGTGCCGACTGTTCCTGGAGGTAGAAGGCCTGGGCATGGGCGACGCCGCTGGAGGCGACCAGCCACAGCGGAGCAGCGGCGAGCAGCGACAACTTGATACGAGGGGACATTTGGCTCTTTCCTGACGGTTGATGCGAAGCGAAGTTAGCGGACGCGGGTCCAGGTCTGCGTCTTGCAGAGCGGGACGAAGACGCAGCCGCGGACCTTGAGCTGGTTGGCGCCGACCGGGGTCACCTTGGCGCTGTAGGTCTTGCCGTCGTCGGCATTGTAGATCGTGCCGTCGACCCATTCCTTGCCGTTGGACTTGAACCCGCCCAGGATCTGCATCCCCTTGAGCGGCCGGCTGCGAAGCGCCGGATTGCTGTTCTTGACGTCCTTGAGCGTGGGATCGGTGCGCAGGTGATCGGAACTGAGCAGGCGGCCGCAGATCGATTCTCCGCAGCGGCTGATCTCGACAATTCCGTTCTTGGTCTCGGCTTTCCAGCGGCCGAGGGCTGCGTCCTGCGGCTGGGGTGCGGCAGCGACCGCCGCTGCGAGCAACATCGTCAGCATCATCGTTCCTCTCCTTACCGCTCGCCTGTGATGGCAAGTCGTGTCCCGCCTTCGCCAGCGCCCCCGGACTATTGGTGCCGGTGGCTGACGAATGCGGAAGTTGCGTGCAGGCTACGGTACCCGCGCCGGCTGTCAACCCTCGTAACAGGGGTTCTTCGATCAGGACACGCGGTTCGTGCCGGAATGCCACACACGCACCCTCGCAGCCGGGCTGCGGATCGGAAAGTTAGGCTAAGGTTAGGCCAAGACGACACGCCGCAGCGGTGCCGGCGCGCCGCTCGGGGGACGGGAAAAAGGAAGGTGGCGAGCATGGCGCCAGTGAAGCAGCTGACGCCTGTGTAGGACAGCCGCGCGGGCCGGTCAGTTCCCGGCGAGCTTCATCAGCGCAAGGCCGCTGACGATCAGCAAGGCGGCGATCAGGCGCATGGGGCTGGCGGATTCGCCCAGCACCAGGATGCCGATCGCAAAGGCGCCGACCGCGCCGATCCCGGTCCACACCGTATAGGCGGTGCCGAGCGGCAGCGACTTCATCGACCAGGAGAGCAGGCCGAAGCTCACCAGCATGCCCGAGATGGTGACGACGCTGGGCCACAGCCGGGTGAAGCCGTGCGACTGCTTCATGGCGGAGGCCCAGACGACCTCGAACAGACCCGCGATGATGAGAACGATCCAAGCCAAGGCAACCTCCGTACGAACGAGGTGCCGGGCCGTCCCGGTCTTGATACCCTTTGGCGGGGCGGGAACGTGGTCGCCGCATGGGGGAGATAGCGGCGGGGATGGGCCGGATCAATGGGGGCGAGTGCGCGCGCGTGAGCCGTCGCGAAGACCGCGTGCGGTAAACCTGGGCTCCCGTCTGTGCGGGAGCACGGTGAGAGGGGCGGTGCGCCCACCCCGTCAGTTCCGCCGCAAGACCGGGCGCCTAGGTTGTCGGCTCCTCAAGCCGACCGTCGGGAAACGCCCAATGTCAGACGTTCGGTTACGATCTCCGACTTCCTGAAAGCGGTCGCTTATTCAAAGGGAGCGGACCGGCTGAGATTGGGACTTTGCTGCCTTTCTCGAGCAGTGGACTGAACGGCAGGTTTTGTCGGGAGCTGACACATGGTGCCGGCTCGAACTCATCCCGACGGCGTGAGCTGGACCGGTTGTTCTCCGGCAGGGGCCAGGCTTCAAGGACGTGTAAACCGCTTCGTTCTGCGCAGGATAGCCATCACGTCGGGCGATACTTCGCAGCGATGTAACGTGCGGAGTTTTCGATGTATGGGAAGATCGTGCTTTCGTTGAGCGCTAGAGTGTCGAGCTCCTGAATGATCTTCTTCTTCGAACCGGCGCTTATCGTCATCCGCTCGATCTTGATGTCGGCGTTTCCCGTCTCGGGAAGGCTGGCGTCCAAGCCAAAAATGAGGAAAGCGCCGGATTGCGAAAGGATGCGAGTATTATTCAGCTTCCCTCGCACGCAAACTATGCGCTTCAGATCACTTGGGACGATCGCATCCCTGAAATAGGGCTTTTCTTCCTTGATGAAGTGGAGAAGCTTTCGGATTGGATCTTGACCATTGAACTGATCATTAGATCCCGAAAACGAGATCGCCTGCTTGTCACTCTGAGATAACTGCGCGAGGTTGGCGATGCAGCTAACAGTGTCGCTATCAAAAAACTTCATTTCGTTTTGCTTGATGGTGAAGCGTATAACTTCACCAGAGTGGTCTGCCGAACTCTTGCAGGCAAAATAGAGAGCAATAAGCGGATTGGTGGAGATGTCTAGCAATCGTGTCGGCAGCGAGTAGTGCTGCATCCGTACCAGTTTCTCAAAAGTAGAATGGTCATCACGAAAATCAGGTGCGTTCGAAATTAGAAGTTCCCGGAACATCGTCGGTTCGGCCTTTCGCTCGTCGTCCGTGCGAAATACTGCCGGAGAGAGCTTGTACTTCTCGCGGTTCGAATGTCCCCGGTAGAAGAAAACCTCGTCGTCGCTCTTGCTCATTCCGAAGACCTTACGAACGAAGCCCTCGACGCTCGTTATGCCCTTGGACAACCGCGACCCCCAATTACGTTACCCCAAACGAGAGCTTAGCGGGGGTATCGTCGGGCGCAACCCCGATCCTTGGCTAGCCGACGCCCGCTCGGCACCATGTAGAACGGCAGGTCGTAGGATTGGCGAAGCCCACTGTGAACGCCCGAGATTGAGCGCGATGCCGTTAGCCGGTTTCGTCGAGCGCGAGGTGCGAACGGCCGGTTTGGTCGTGAGTAGCCGCTTCGGTCGGCGACGATCAACGGCAACTATCGGCTTGAGCTCGCCTATAAGGTGTCAGGCAGAAACCACCACAATCGGTCGTTCAGTGCTCGACCTAGAAGCGGTCGTCGATGGGTTCACGACCAGGTTTTGGGGATTGCGAGACGTGCCGCGCCCGCGTGTGCTTCCGCGCAGGCGGGAGCCCAGGAGCCGCGGGCGCGGAGGGTGTGGTTTTGGGCAGGCGGAGGCGCCGCGAACTTTGGGTACCCCGGCGGAGGCTGGGGTCCAGTTGGGTGGGGCTGATCGGGTGCGCGGATCGTGTGGGCGCCGCAGCTGGGCCCCGGCCTTCGCCGGGGTACGGGGG
>NZ_JBBEFX010000010.1:0-132786 GCF_048058635.1 Sphingomonas sp. MJ1 (PH-R8) | reverse complement strand
CATCGGGATCAGGGTGAGACCGTCGCGGTCGGGCAGTCCCAGGTCGAGGAGGATCGCATCCGGCTCGTGTGCGCTCGCCTGCACCAGAGCCTCGCGTCCGTTCATCGCTTCCGCCACGGTATAGCCCGCGCGCTCCAGCGTGTTGCGCAGCAGGCGGCGGATGGCGACTTCGTCGTCCACGATTAGGATTCTGGCAGCCATCAGGAGATGCTTTCCTGCGCGACGTCGCGCACGATGAGGGAAGGTGGGAAGAGGATCGCAAAGGCGGCGCCGCTGCCGTCTTCCCGGTTGCCCGCCTCGACGCCCAACCCCATCGCTTCGGCAAATGCCTTGACGATGGCGAGGCCGAGGCCGGTGCCCCCGGTCGCACGATCCGAGCCCTCGAGCCGGCGGAAGGTCTCGAACACCTCGGTCTCACGGCCAGGCGGCAGCCCGGGCCCGTGGTCGAGCACGGCGAGCCGAAGCTGGCCGTAGCGATGCCGGCCCTCGATGACGATCTCGGTGCCGGGGTCCCCATAGCGGCCCGCGTTGTCGAGCAGGTTCAGCAGGCAGTGGTGGAGCAGTTGCGGGTCGGCGCGCACCAGCGGCAGATCGGGTGGGACGTCTAGGCGCACCGGATGGCCCTCCAGCGCCCGGCGCGCGTCGTGCGCGGCGCCAGCCACGGCATCGCTCAGATCCACCGCCTCGACGCTGAGCTTCAGCGCGCCCGCCTCCACGCGGGTCATGTCGAGGAGATTGGCGACGAAGCGGTTGAGCCGTGACGCCTCGCTCTTGATGGTGCCGATCAGCTCCGGAGTGGCGCCATGATCGAGGGCGTCGGCGGCGGCGAGCACGGCCGTAAGCGGCGTGCGCAGGTCGTGGCTGACCGACGACAGCAGCGCCGCGCGCAGCCGGTCGCGGGTGCGGACCGCATCCACGTCGCGAATCTCCGCCTGAAGGCGCAGCCGCTCGATCACGAGCGCAGCCTGATTCACGAGGCTGGTGAGGAGCGGAAGCTGATCGGCACGGACCGGCTCGCTCCCGTTCTCGCGCGCGAGGCCCAACACCGCGAGCGTGCCTGCGCCCGACTTCAGCGGCTGGAACAGCCATTCGGATGCCGCGAGCGTCCCCGACCCCTTCCCCGCGGCTCCGCCCGTGTCGAACGCCCAGTTTGCGGCAGCCAGGTCCATGGTGTCGAGGCGGTAGTCGGGGTTGGTCGCCGCCAGCACGCCGAGGCCCGCACCAGGGGAACGCGCCAGCAACACGGCCTGGACGTCGAACAGGCGTCCGACATCGTAGCAGATCACCCGCGCCGCCTCTGCCTGTTCGCTGACGCCGCTCAACTGGTGGAGGAAGCCCGCAAGCGTGGCGTTGGTGCGTGCGCTTGCCGCCGCAATATCCGCCTGCGCACGCACGCGTGCGGTCAACTGGCTGGTTGCGACCGCGACGCCGAGCAGGACGAAGACCGAGACGATGTTCTCCGGATTGTTGACCGTCAGCGTGCCGGTCGGCGGCAGGAAGAAGAAATTGTAGCACAGGCTCGACGCCAGCCCCGCGAACAGGCCGGTGCGAAGACCATAGAGGCTGGCGGCCGCCATGACGGGAAGCAGGTAGAGCAGTGCGACATTGCCGAGGTTCAGGACGTGGAACAGCGTGCTCGCAAGCGCGGTCACGGCGGCCACACCGAGCAACGTCAGGCCATAGCCGGCAGGCGATCCCCAGCCGCGACCGCGCGTGCGGCCCGCCTGCGTGGGCGGGCTTCCCCCCTGCCCCGGCACCTCTTCCACCGGGAGCACGTGCACCGTCACGCCCGGCGTCCCGCGCACCAGCCGGTCGACCACCGAGCCATAGCGAAGTTCGAACCAGCGCGACCGCTTCGACTTGCCGACCACCAGCTGGGTGGCACGCGCGTCCGCCACGAAGGCCTGGATGCCTTCCAGCGCTGTCGGTGCCGGCACGGTCGCGATCGCGCCGCCGAGCTGGGTCGCGAGCGACATGGTCGCGGCGATCCGCTCGTGCTGGGCGTCGCTGAACTGGGCCGCGCGGGGAGTCTCGATGAACAGCGCGGTCCAGGGCGCCTTGAGCGCGTCGGAAAGGCGCTTGGCGGCGCGGACCAGGCCATCGGCGCCGGGCAGTTCGCTCACTGCGACCACGATCCGCTCGCTGCCCGCCCAGGTGCCGCCGACGCCGATCGCGCGGACATGCTCCAGCATCTGCGCGTCGACGGCTTGCGCCGCGCGCCGCAGCGCAAGTTCCCGAAGGGCCGAGAGGTTGGACTTGGAAAAGAAGTGGTTCAGCGCACGGGTCGCCTCGTGCGGGAGATAGACCTTGCCTGCCTTCAGCCGCTCGATGAGCTCGTCGGGCGGGATGTCGACGACTTCGACCTCCGCCATCTCCAGGATGCGATCGGGCACCGTTTCCCGCACGCGGACGCGGGTGAAGGACGCGACGACGTCGTTCAGGCTTTCCACGTGCTGGATGTTGATGGTGGAGTAGACGTCGATCCCGGCCGCCAGCAGCTCCTCGACATCCTGATAGCGTTTGGGGTGCCGGCTGCCCGGCGCATTGGTGTGGGCGAGCTCGTCGACCAGCGCGAGCCGCGGCGCGCGGGCGAGGACGGCGTCCAGATCCATCTCGTGCAGCGTGCGCCCTTCGTAGGGGACGTCGCGCCGGGGGATCAGCTCATGCCCGCGGACCAGCGCTTCGGTCTCTGCGCGGCCGTGAGTTTCCACCACGGCGACCACCACGTCGACGCCATCGCGGCGCCGTGCTGCGCCTTCCGACAGCATCTCATACGTCTTGCCGACGCCGGGGGCGGCGCCGAGGAAGATCTTCAAACGGCCACGGCCCTCCTGCGCCGCCTGGCGCAGAAGGGCGTCCGGATCCGGTCGGTCGTCCCCGGATAGCGGCATCAGCGCGGAAGGGCGTCCAGCGCGCGGTTGATCGCCAGGACGTTCACGTGCGGCGCGCCGAGCACCGCGCCGCCTTCCGTGCGCTCGCTGACGAGCGCGCGCACGCGCTCGATCGGAAGTCCCCGTGCCGCCGCAATCCGCGGCGCCTGGGCCAGTGCCGCCTCGGGTGAGAGATCGGGATCCAGGCCGGAGCCGCTGGCAGTCACCAGGTCCGCCGGAAGCGGGCCGGTGATGCCCTCCGCCTGCCGCTTGGCGACGTCGGACTTCACGCGGTCGGTGAGTGCCTGGGCGGCAGGGCCGAGGTTGGAGCCCGAGGACGCGAGGCCGTCATAGCCCTGGCCGGCGGCCGAGGGACGCGCCTGGAAATAGCGGTCGGAGGTGAAGGCCTGGCCCACCACGGCCGAGCCGATCACGCGGCCGCTTCCGTCGCGCACCAGGCTGCCGTTCGCCTGGAAGGGAAAAAGTGCCTGGCCGATGCCCGTCATGGCCAGAGGATAGAGGATCCCGAGCAGGATCGCGAACAGGATCGTCAGGACGATCGCAGGTCGCAGCGAAGTGGAAAGGTCGTTGCCCATGCGAGATGCTCCTCAGGCGAGGCCCAGGCCGTTGACGGCCAGGTCGATGATCTTGATGCCGACGAAGGGGGCAAGGAGCCCACCCAGGCCGTAGACGGCGAGATTGCGCGCCAGGAGCGGCCCGGCAGCCATCGGCCGGTACGCCACGCCCTTGAGCGCCAGCGGCACCAGCAACGGGATGATGATCGCGTTGAAGATGATCGCCGACAGGATCGCGCTCTCCGGCGTTGCGAGCCCCATGACGTTGAGGACGCCAAGCCCCGGATAGAGCGCCACGAACATCGCCGGGATGATCGCGAAATACTTCGCCACGTCGTTCGCGACCGAGAAGGTCGTGAGCGCGCCGCGCGTCATCAGCAGCTGCTTGCCGAGACCGACCACCTCGATCAGCTTAGTCGGGTCGCTGTCGAGGTCCACCATGTTGCCGGCTTCCCGAGCCGCCTGGGTCCCGGTGTTCATGGCGACGCCGACATCAGCCTGCGCAAGCGCGGGTGCATCGTTGGTGCCGTCCCCGCACATCGCGACCAGCCGCCCGCCCTGCTGCTCCTTGCGGATCAGCGCGAGCTTGTCCTCCGGCGTTGCCTGGGCGAGGAAGTCGTCCACCCCGGCTTCGGCTGCGATCGCTGCCGCGGTCAGGGGATTGTCGCCGGTGATCATCACCGTGCGGATACCCATCGCGCGAAGTTCGCCGAAACGCTCGCGGATGCCGGCCTTCACCACGTCCTTCAGGAAGATGGCGCCCAGCAGCCGCCCGTTCTTGGCGACTGCCAGTGGCGTGCCGCCGGCGCGGGCGATCTCGTCCGTCACGCGCCGCAACTCGGTGGCAGCGGCGGTCTCGCCGACGCCCGGATTGGCCCGCAGCACCGAGTCCACTGCACCCTTTTGGATCAGCGCGTCGCCCGTCCGCACGCCCGAGATGCGGGTCTGAGCGGTGAAGGGGATCACCTCCGCGCCCGCCGGCAGCGCAGCGGTGTGGACGCCGAACTTGTCGCGGGCGAGCACCACGATCGAGCGGCCCTCGGGGGTCTCGTCGGCCAGGCTCGCGAGCAGTGCCGCCTCGGCAAGTTCGGCATCGCTGGCGCCGCCGACGGGGCGGAACTCGCTCGCCTGCCGATCGCCGATGGTGATGGTGCCGGTCTTGTCGAGCAGCAGCACGTCGACATCGCCGGCGGCCTCCACGGCGCGGCCGGACTTGGCGAGCACGTTGAAGCGGACCAGTCGGTCCATGCCCGCGATGCCGATCGCCGACAGCAGGGCGGCGATCGTGGTCGGGATCAGGGTGATCAGCAGGGCCGACAGGATCGCCACGGGGATGCTCCCGCCCGCATAGCTGGCGAAGCCCGGGATGGTGCCGACCGCGATCAGGAAGATGATCGTGAGGCCGACGAGCAGCAGGGTGAGCGCGATCTCGTTGGGCGTCTTCTGCCGCTCGGCACCCTCGACCAGCGCGATCATGCGGTCGAGGAAGCCTTGGCCGGGATCGACCGTGACGCGCACGGAGACCTGGTCCGAGATCACGCGGGTGCCCGCCGTCACTGCCGAGCGGTCACCGCCTGCCTCGCGGATGACGGGCGCGCTTTCGCCCGTGATGGCCGCTTCGTTGACGGAGGCGACGCCTTCGACCACCTCGCCATCGGCCGGGATCAGATCGTTGGTCTCGACCAAAACCAGGTCCCCGGCGCGAAGCTGGCTGGCGGGGACCTGTTCGGTGCGCCCGTTCTTGAGCCGCTTGGCGGTGAGTTCGGCCTTGGTGGCGCGCAGCGAGGCAGCCTGTGCCTTGCCGCGGCCCTCCGCCAGTGCTTCGGCAAAGGTGCCGAACAGCACCGTCAGCCACAGCCACACGACGAGCTGGAGCTTGAAGCCGGTGGTGAGATCGTCCTGCCCGACGACGAGCAGGACCGTCATCAGCGCCGCGACCGCGGCGGTGACGAACATGACGGGGTTGCGGATCAGCTCTCTTGGATTGAGCTTCACGAACGACGCCTGGATCGCGGGCACGACGAGGTCGGCCGTGAACAGGCTTTTGGTCTGGCTTTTCTGGGCCATGGTGGCGCCCTCGATCAGAACAGTTGGCCGCGGATCATCGCGAGATGATCGGCGATGGGACCGAGCGCGAGGCTCGGCAGGAAGGTGAGGCCGCCGACGATCAGCACGATGCCGACGAGCAGGCCGACCCACAGGCCGCCGGTGGTCGGGAACGAGCCCGCACTTTCCGGCGTGTGCTTTTTGGCGGCGAGGCTGCCGGCGATCGCCAGCATCGGCACGATGATGAAGAAGCGACCCACCCACATCGCGACGCCGAGCAGCCCGTTGTACCAGGGCGTATTCGCCGTCAGGCCGGCAAAGGCCGAGCCGTTGTTCGCGACGGCGCTGGTGAAGGCGTAGAGGATCTCGCTGAACCCGTGCGGCCCCTTGTTGAGCGGCCCGGCGAGACCCTGTTCCATCACGCTCGACAAGGCGGTCAGGCCCAGGATCATCAGCGGCAGGACGGCGATCGCGAGCACCGCGAGCTTCACCTCGCGCGCCTCGATCTTCTTGCCGACATATTCGGGCGTGCGGCCGACCATCAGCCCGGCGACGAACACCGCGAGGATGGCGAACAGCAGGAAGCCGTAGATGCCGGCGCCGACGCCCCCGATCACGACTTCGCCCAGCTGCATGTTGAACAGCGGGATCATGCCGCCCAGCGCGGTGAAGCTGTCGTGCATCGAATTGACCGCGCCGCACGAGGCCGCGGTGGTGACGACCGCGAACAGCGCCGAGGCGGCGATGCCGAAGCGGGCCTCCTTGCCCTCCATGTTGCCGCCCGCGACCCCGAGCTGGTGGAGCACCGGATTGCCCGCCGCTTCCTGCCAGTAGGTGACGGTGACGCCCGCGAGGAACAGGATCATCATCGCGGCCAAGATCGCCCAGCCCTGCCGAGTATTGCCGACCGCCTTGCCGAAGCACCACGTCAGCCCCACGCCGATCGCGAAGATCGACAGCATCTGGACCAGGTTGGTGAGCGCGGTCGGGTTTTCGAACGGATGCGCGGAGTTGGCGTTGAAGAAGCCGCCACCATTGGTGCCCAGCATCTTGATCGCTTCCTGGCTGGCGACCGGGCCGAGCAGGATCGACTGGCGCGCGCCTTCCAGCGTGTCGATGTCGATCACGCCGGCGAGCGTCTGCGGAACGCCGCTCGCGATGTAGAACAGCGCGAGTACGACGCAGAGCGGCAGCAGCAGGTAGAGCGTCACGCGGGTGCAATCGGCCCAGAAGTTGCCGATCGCCTTTGCCTCCCGCCGCGCGAAGCCGCGGAAGAGCGCGAACGCGAGCGCGATGCCGGTCGCCGACGACAGGAAATTGTGGATCGTCAGCCCCAGCATCTGGCTGAGGTTCGACATGGTCGACTCTCCGCCATAGCTTTGCCAGTTGGTGTTGGTCGTGAAGCTGATCGCCGTGTT
Source organism: Sphingomonas sp. MJ1 (PH-R8) (assembly GCF_048058635.1). Taxonomy (NCBI): domain Bacteria; kingdom Pseudomonadati; phylum Pseudomonadota; class Alphaproteobacteria; order Sphingomonadales; family Sphingomonadaceae; genus Sphingomonas; species Sphingomonas sp. MJ1 (PH-R8). Next base: position 125,877 of record NZ_JBBEFX010000010.1, on the reverse strand, counting down.
GAAGGCGAGGTGCGGAGAGAGGCCCGCCAGTCCTTGGGGGTTGCCGGGCAGCACGCCCTGCAGGCGCAGCACCGCATAGGTGAAGGCCATCAGCACGAAGTTGAACACCAGCATGTGCAGCGCATAGCGGCGCCAGCCCTGCTCTTGCGTCGGGTCGATACCGGCAAGCTTGTAGAAGCCGCGCTCGACGGGACCGAGCACGGGGTGCAGTGGGGTGCGGCGGCCTTCGTACAACGCGAACAACCACATGCCGATCGGCTTGGTGAGCGCCAGCAGGATGCCGACGAAGCCGAGGATCAGGATCCATCCCTGGATGGTCATGGTTCCGCCTCCTTCTAGAAGCGTTCGGGGCGGATCAGCACCGCCACCAGATAGACGAGAAGGGCAACCGCGGTCAGCGCCGCGAGCCAGAGGTCGAGCGTCATGGCGTCACCTCACGCATGGTCGCACAGGCGGGCATAGGCCAGCGTCGCCGCCAGCAGCCCGACCATGACGAGGATCCATAGCAGGTCCTGCATCGGTCCGTCTCCTTCAGAAGGCCGCGGTCAGCGAGGCCAGCACCGTGCCGCCGGCGATGTTGCCGGTGCCGTCCTGGCCCTTGCTGAAGCTCGGCCGCAGATAGCCGGCCTCGCGGCTCGAAATGTCGGTATCGATGTACGAGACGTTGAAGGTCAGGTTGCGCCAGGTCGCATCGGCGCCCAGCGACCAGTCCCAATATTCGCCAGTCGGGGCGACGGCGGTCGCATTGGGGCCCAGCCCGTCCTGCCCCCAGCTGTGGCCGATGTGCGCCTTTGCGGTCACCGGAGTGCGGGCAAGGGTGACCGCCGCGTCACCCCAGAGGTACAGATTGTCGTCCTTGGCGCCCGGATGGTCGTAGAGCCCGGCCGCCGCCGCCGCGCCGTCGTCGTACCATTTGCCGATCGCCTGCTGCTTGGGTGCATAGGCGGCGCCCGCCGTCAGGGTCGCAGGGCCGGTGGTGCCGGTCAGCTTGACATAGGGCTCGGCGAAGTCGGTCTCGTCGGCGCCGCCCGGATACAGGTACCAGGTGAGCCCCACGTCCAGCGTTGCGCTGTCGGAAAGCTGCGCTTTGTAGCCGCCGATCAGGTCGAGCTCCATGTTGGCGCCGCCGAAGGTGCCCCAACCGGCGAGATTCGAACCCCAAAGCCCGATGTAGAGGCCGCTGTCGTGAGCCACGGTGATGCCACCCTGCACCGCCAGTTCCTGGTCCGTCTGCGACACGCCGCGGAAGCGATAGTCGGAGGCGATCGCCGCCGAACCGCTGACGGTGACAGACGGTGTCGTTTCGGGCGCTTCCGTGCCCCCGGCCGACTGGGCCTGAGCAGCGCACGGCAGCGTAAGAAGGGCCACGACGGCGACCCGGCGGAAATAGTTCATGCATGCCCCCAAGGGTGTGGCGACCGCCGACAGCCGGGGTGCCAAGGCCGTGGGGATTAGGTCCGCCGCGCGTAGGAATTCGAGATCGATTCCCCGCTTTCGCATAGTGCGCGCATATAGCTGCGCGCGATGGCCAGGCAGCGCCGGAGGGCGTCAGCGCCGGTTGGCGAGCACCTCATCGATCGGAGCGGTGACGTCCCAGCGCTCCGGATTCTTCGAGCGGCGTTCATTGGGGAAGGTCACCAGCACCCGCGCGTCGCCATAGCCCATGCTCTCGAGCGGCGCACCGAGCAGGCGGCCGAGCGCCGCGCGAGCCTTTTCGCGCGCCTGGGCCATCCGCTCGGGGGAGCGGGCCTCGGCTCCGGCCTTGCTCTGGGCGGCTTGGGAGGTGCGGCGGGCAAGGTTCTCGCCGGCGGCGCGGGTGACGAACACGCCCTGGGTCCGCACCAGGGTGCGCTGCGACTCATCGACATTGGGCTTGGCGACAGTGACGTCGGGTGCGTCCACGATCAGCGTGCGGGTCGCCTCGGACCACTGGATGTCACCGGAGCCGATCCGCGACACATCCACGAAATAGTCGACCGAGAACGGCACCTTGATGACCTGGTTCGACTTCAGCATGCCATAGCCCCGCACGTCGGTGGCGGTGCTTTGAAGCGTGCCTGAGAGTTCGGCGACCTTCAGGCTGGAGGCGCCGGACAGGCGTGCGGTGATGAGCCGGGTGACGGCGGTGCCGTCCTCCTCCTGCGTCACGACATAGTTCTCTGTGTAGCGCTGGTAGACCAGCACTGCGCCGAGCGTCACCGCCGCGCCGATCAGCAGCGCCACCAGCGTGCGTACGAAGCCCGGCCTCAGCTGCGTCGCCATTCGCCTGCCTCCACCGCCAGCCCGCGACCTTTCAAGTCGAGCAGATGCGCGAGAACCGAGCGTTCCGCCGCCGGCAGCAGCTTCGCGTCGAGCCCGACATACATGCGCGCCACCATCGCCGGCACCGCGCCGATGCCCTCACCCAGCAGGCGCAGGATCTGGCCCTCGCGCGCCTTGCGGTGGCCAAGAAGGCCCCGGACAAAGCGTTGCGGGTTCTCCACCGCCTCGCCATGCCCTGGGTAGTAGATGCGGTCCGAGCGCCCCATCAGCTTCTCGAGGCTCGCCATATAGGCGGCCATGTCGCCATCCGGCGGCGAGACGATGGTCGTCGACCAGCCCATGACATGGTCGCCGCTGAACAGGGCGCCGCTTTCCGGAAGTGCGAAGGCGAGATGGTTGGAGGTGTGGCCGGGTGTCTCGACCGCGAGCAACGACCAGCCGGTACCCGACACTCCCTTCCCTTCCGCCAACACCCTGTCGGGGGCATAGGTCGTATCGAAAGCGGCATCGGCGCGCGGGCCGGCATCGTCCATCGTCAGCGGCCCGCAGCCAACGATCGGTGCGCCGGTACGATCGGCAAGCGCCCGCGCGCCGGGGCTATGGTCGCGATGGGTATGGGTGCACAGGACCGCGACGAGCCGTCGGGTGCCGACGGCGGCCAGCAACGCATCGAAGTGCGAAGCGTCGACAGGCCCGGGATCGATCACGGCGGCGTCCGTCGTTCCGCCCACCACATAGCTCTGCGTGCCGGTGTAGGTGTAGGGAGAAGCGTTGGGGGCGAGGACCCGCAGCACCATGGGTTCCAGCGCGATCGGAATACCCGTTGGGGGATGCATCATCGCTTCGACATGGCCACTCGGGCCCGGCAGCACAAGCTTCGTGCGGATCTCGGCCGGGATGGCGTCGCCCGCAACGAGACGAATCCGTTTCAGAGCCATCTCCGGTGGGCGGGGGCTAGGCCTGCGCCTAGCCTCGCGGCCTGTTCTTCGCCCAGGAGCTGCGATGGTGTTGCCTAGTCTGCCCCGGCGCTCCGACAGCATCGCCCTCGATGAGGACGCCTTTCGAGCGACGGCCCTGGCGCTCAGGCGCGACGGCTTTGCCGCCGTCCCGGGCTTGTTCTCCCGCGACGAGGTGCGCGACGTGGAGCGCCTGCTCGACCGGGCACTCTTGGAGGCGGAGCATACCCCCGCCGCACTGCCGTTCCTCGTGCGGTATCCCCGAAGAGGCGAGGTGGCGGAGGATGCAGGACCCGGCCGGGGATTGGGCGGGTGGGACCAGATCGAACTGAACCACGCCGCCGCCCTCGCCCCGGCGCTGTTGGAGACGGCGGTGTTCCAGGGCTGCACGGCATTGGCGCGCAGGCTGGCGGGGCGGGTCTCCCGATCCTTCGATCACGTGATCTACAAGGGCGCGCGCAACCAGACGGCGACGCCCTGGCACCAGGACGCCGCCTTTGCGCTGTGGCGCGCATCGCGTCCCCGGCAGCTGCACTTCTGGATCCCCCTGCAAGACGTGACGCCGGAAAGCGGTTGCATGACCTTCCTTGCAGGGAGCCATCTGGGGCCGCTGGTCCGCCACCGCAGGGTGCTTCGCTCGTCCGGACAGCCGGGTCAGGAGGCCAGGCCCGACCCCGCGGGCAGCATCTCCTGTCCCCTGCCGGTCGGCGGCCTGACGATCCACACGCCGACGACCCTGCATCGCGCCGGCCGCAACGAAAGCGCGCTTCCGCGCAAGGCGTGGATCATCCAGTACGGGCCGCTTGGCAGCGCCAGGCTCGCCGTGAAACGACTGGCGGGCGCGCTCCCAGTGCCACTGGCAGGGGAGAGCACCCGCCTGGAATAGAACCGCGGTCGCTCCCCTGCGCCGGGACCGCATCGGCGGCTAGCGGGGATCAAGCGACGCCTGCCGCCGCTGAGGCGACGGGTGCCGGTACGCCGCGCGAATTCATGCGTACCGAGTCCCTGGTCGCCTCCCGGTCTGCGCGCCAGCTCCGCAGTCCCGTCGCTGGGCGTTGAAGGTCAGTCGGCGTCCGGGTGGGCGATCTGGTGCTCCAACTCCGCAATGCTTTCGTCGATATCGGCGAGCGCTTCTCTGCGGTCATCCCCCGAAAGGCTTGGATTGCTGGCAAGGGTGGCGCGGGTGCCGCGAAGCCCCACCAGCGCGCTGGTGAGCGCCGTACGCTGGATCGCGGCGACGTCGATGCTGGCTGCGGTTTGAGCGGAGGCGGCCGCGGCGCTGGCCTGTGCCGCGCTTGCCGTAGCGGCCTGTACCGTCGCGTTGATGCGATCGCTGCACACCACCATCACCGTGTGATCGCCCTGGCGACGATTGATGACATAGGCGCCGGGCTGCCCCTCGTTGCCGCAATTCTCCTGCGTCACCGGCTCGTCCATGTGGACGCCCCGGAGGGCGGTTACGACGATGGGCGCTTGCGGGGGAACGGGCGCTGCGGGCGGGGCCGGAGGCATCGGCGCGCCTGGGGCGCCGGCCGGTGCAGCCGGGGCTGGCGGCGCGGCCGGGACCACCGTCTGGAGGAGGTGCGGCGCGGGAAGCTCGATGCGGGTGATGTCGATGCCGGTCGTATGGCTCACGCGGGTGCGCAGCGTCTCTGCGGCGTGGGTCCCCGAGGCGGTGAGTCCCAGTGCGCCCATCGCGATGCCGGCGATGCCAACGGAGCCTGCCACGCGACGGAAGGGCGATACGCTGCGGTGCTTCGACAACATCTTCAGTCTCCCCTTGATCTCGTTGACGGTGTGGAGGTGGCAGGCAGCCGACACGGCGCCTCCATGCGCGGACTTCACGATCGCGCGGCCATAGGCATAGCGGACGCCCGGGCGGGCGCGGGCGAGGACCATCGCATCGCAGGCCATCTCCTGGTCGGCGCGAAAGGCACGAAAGGCGCGCCAGGCGATCGGATTGAACCAGTGGCAAGCGAGCACCGCGAGCGCGATCCAGTTCGCCAGCAGGTCGCCGCGGGCGTGGTGGCCCAGCTCATGCGCAAGCGCGAGCGTGCGCTCCTGGTCGTCGTAGCGTTCGGCAAAGTCGCGGGGGAAGGCTACGTAGCGGCGCCACACCCCGAAGGCGAGCGGTCCAGAGGCGGCGTCGGTCTCGAACACCCGCACCTTTCCCTGTGCGACGTCATAGCCGCGCCCGGAGGCGAGCACGCGCCGGCAGAACTGGGCATGGCGCACCACGTGCCAGCAGAAGAAGAAGGCAGCCCCGGCGAACCAGAACAGCGCGGCCAGGCCCGGCACATCGGCCATGCCCCAGCCCTGCGGCACCGCGGGGATCGTCGCCATCGGCTGCATCAGCATCAGGGTTCCCGGGGGGATCGGCGCGCCGATCGGGCTGGTCTCCACCAGCCGCAATGGTGAGGGCAGCGGCGGCAGGGCCATGCGGAGCGCGGGCAACAGCCACAGCGCATAGGCGACACTCGGGCCGAAGGCGCGGCGGGTGGGCGCGCGCAGCGCCAGCACCAGCAGCATCAGCAACGTCGACGCGATCAGCGTCTCTACCGCCCATCCAATCATTGCTTGAGCTCCTTGAGTAAGGACTCGATCTCCTCGATTTCGCGGCTGCTGAGCTGATCGCGACGCGCCAGGTGCGCTACCAGGGGCGTAAGGCTGCCGCCGAACAGACGGTCAATCAGCCGCTGCGACTCACCCACGACATAGTCCTCGCGGGCAACGAGCGGTCGGTAGCGATAGCGGCGACCGTCCTCTTCGTGCGCGACGGCTTCCTTCGCGAGCAGGCGGCCGAGGAGCGTCTTCACGGTGTTCGCGCTCCAGGCGCGATCTTCCGGCACGCGTTCGACCACTTCCTGGGCGGTGAGCGGGCTTTCGTCCCACAGCACCTCCATCACGACATGTTCGGCATCACTGATCCGTTCTGGCATTACGCGACTCCTGACTACGCATGTAGTCTGCCCATTTACACCTGTAGTCAATAGGGGCGGGATCGCTCCGGCGGATCGTGCGTTTAGGCGCGGGTGAGAGAGACGAGCCGCCGACCGCGGCGTCGGTCTTCTTTACAGACGTGCTCGCGCAGCGAGTGCCATTAACCCTCGCCTTCCGCGGATTCGCGTGGGTTCAGCGCGTCTGGCACGCCGCCTGCATGTTCTTGATCGTACCGCGCGATCGCGCGCTTCAACGGGCGAGCCGGCGCACTCCACCGGCGTCGGTTCGCCCACCCGGTACCTCTCCCTGCAGGATTCAAGGACGACTCAAGGGGACCACGCCGAGTCTCGCGTCGGTGTTCGCAGGAATGCGCGCGGGTTCGAGACGTCGCAGGCCGGTGAGCGTGAATGCCCGCGCGTCGACATCGGTGAGTTTGGAACGGTGGGCGTCACCACGGACACCAGAGGCCGAAAGGTGCTGCTTCGGCGGCGAGTCCGCGGTTGCGCGGAAGCGGCCGAGCGCATGTGGCCACGACGTCCGCTTCCCCCTGGAAGCGGACGTCGCATCCTATTAGGCAGCGGTCGGCTGTTCGCCGCCGAAGAGCTGGGCGAGTTCGCCGCTCTCGTACATTTCCATCATGATGTCGGAGCCGCCGACGAACTCCCCACGCACGTAGAGCTGCGGGATCGTCGGCCAGTCGGAATAGGCCTTGATACCCTGGCGGATGCCCTGATCCTGCAACACGTCGACGCTCTCGAACTCGACGCCCAGGTGGTTGAGGATCGCGACGGCGCGGCTGGAGAAGCCGCACTGCGGGAACAGCGGGCTGCCCTTCATGAACAGGACCACGTCATTGCCCTTCACGAGCTGGTCGATGCGGGCGTTGGTGTCTTCGCTCATTTCTCTTACTCCTGTACGGGCACGCCCGTGGTCAATTGCAGGGCGTGCAGCACGCCCCCCATGCGACCACCAAGCGCGGCATAGACGGCCTGATGCTGGCGCACGCGCGGCATTCCACGAAAGCTCTCGGAGACGACGCGCGCGGCATAGTGATCGCCGTCGCCGGCGAGATCGGTGATCTCGACCACCGCATCGGGAATGCCGGCGCGGATCAGCGCCTCGATGTCAGCCGCAGCCATCGCCATGGATCAGCGCGCCTCGATCAACTGGCGGCGTGCTTCGACAGTCAGCTCGTCGAGCGCCTTGCGTACCGTCGCCTCGTCGGTCGCGACGCCGGCGGCCGTCAGATCACCGACCAGCTTGCGGATCACGTCCCCGTCACCGGCTTCCTCGAAATCGGCCTGCACGACCGCCTTGGCATAGGCGTCGGTCTCTTCGGGCGTCAGCTTCATCTTCGCGGCCGCCCACTGCCCGAGCAGGCGATTACGACGCGCGGTCACGCGGAAGGTCATTTCCTCGTCGCGTGCGAATTTGGATTCGAACGCGCGCTCGCGGTCGTCGAAGGTCGTCATGCTGGTCCCCTAATCTATTGCTCCGCAGATAGGATGCGGGCCGCGGCAAGGCAACGGGCGGGTTCACCCGCACCCCGCAGGGCCGGGATCCGGCTTCGGCAAAGCCAGGGCCGCTCTATTCGGAACCCGTGCTCCTACTTTCGCAGGAACACCGGTTGCCAAGGGTCGCAAGCTAAGCCGCAGCAGCGCGCCCTGGTGCGTTACTCGCCGTGGCGCTGAGCCAGGGACGCGCCTGCGCCACATTGCCTTCGTAGCCGGCGATCGCCTCGTCCCGCGCCAGGGTGATGCCGATCTCGTCCACACCCTGCATCAGGCAGTCGCGGCGGAACGGGTCCATGTCGAAGGGGAAACGGTCCTGGAAGGGCGTGGTGACGGTCATCGTTTCCAGGTCGACGGTGACGGGATTGTCACGCGCAACCTCGACCAGCCGATCGATCGCCTCCTGTGGCAGCACGACGGCGACGATGCCGTTCTTGAACGCATTGCCCGAGAAAATGTCGGAGAAGCTCGGCGCGATCACCGCCTTCACGCCCATGTCGCCGAGCGCCCAGGCAGCGTGTTCGCGGCTGGAGCCGCAGCCGAAGTTCTCGCCCGCAATCAGCACCGGCGCGCCTGCATAGCGGGGATCATCGAAGACATTGCCGGGTTCGGCGCGCACGGACTCGAACGCGCCCTGCCCGAGGCCTTCCCGCGTGGTGGTCTTCAGCCAGCGCGCCGGGATGATGATGTCGGTGTCGATGTTCTTCGCGCCCCAGGGATAGGCGCGCCCTTCGACGCGGGTAACGGGTTCCATGATGAGCCTTCGTCCGGACCGCGGATCAGCGCGTCGCGGCGTTGCCCGAGTGGGCGGTGCGCTTCGAGGGCGAGCGCTCGGCGCTCGCGGCATAGGCGGCGGCAAGGCCGCTCAGGATCGCGCCAGCCACCAGCGCCAACAATGCTCGCTTCATCCGTTATTTCCCCATCAAGCTTCGTACATCGGTCAGGCGTCCCGTCACCGCCGCCGCCGCCGCCATCACTGGCGATACCAGATGCGTACGCGCGCCGGGCCCCTGTCGTCCCACAAAATTGCGGTTGGACGTGGAGGCACAACGCTCGCCGGCCGGTACCCGATCCGGATTCATACCGAGGCACATCGAACAGCCGGGCTCGCGCCACTCGAATCCAGCCTCGGTGAAAACCCTGTCGAGCCCCTCGGCCTCGGCCTGGCGCTTGACCAGCCCGGATCCGGGAACGACCAGCGCCTGGCGCACACCGGCTGCGACCCGGCGGCCGCGCAGCACTTCGGCCGCGGCGCGCAGGTCTTCGATGCGGCTGTTGGTACAGCTGCCGATGAAGATGTTCTCGACCGGGATGTCCTCCATCCGCGTGCCGGGTTCGAGGCCCATATAGTCGAGCGACTTCCTCGCCGCCGTGCGCTTGGCCGGATCTGCGAAGCTGTCGGGATCGGGCACGGCGCCGGTGATCGAGACCACGTCCTCCGGGCTCGTTCCCCAGGTGAGCGAGGGCGAGATGTCGGCCGCGTCGATGACGACCGTCGCATCGTACCGGGCACCGGGGTCGGTCGCGAGGCTGCGCCAATAGGCGACGGCCTGGTCCCAATCGGCACCCGTGGGGGCCATCGGCCTGCCCTGAAGATAGGCGAAGGTCTTGCCGTCCGGCGCGATCAGGCCGGAGCGTGCGCCCGCCTCGATCGACATGTTGGCGACGGTCAGGCGACCTTCGATGGACATGTCGCGGATGACGCTGCCGGTATATTCGAGAACGTAGCCGGTGCCGCCCGCGGCCCCCAGGCGGCCGACGATCGCGAGTGCCACGTCCTTCGGAGTCACGCCGAAGCCGAGCGTTCCCTCGATGCGCACTTCCATCGTCTTCGACTGCTTCAGCAGCAACGTCTGAGTCGCGAGCACGTGCTCGACCTCGCTGGTGCCGATGCCGAAGGCGAGCGCGCCGAGCGCCCCGTGCGCGGAGGTATGGCTGTCACCGCACACCAGCGTCGTGCCCGGCAGCGTGAAACCCTGTTCCGGGCCCACGACATGGACGATGCCCTGTTCGGCGGCGACCGCGTCGATGTAGCGAATGCCGAACTCGGGTGCGTTGCGCTCCAGGGCGGCAAGCTGGCTCGCCCCGGCGGGGTCGGCGATCGGCAGGCGGTTGCCATCCGCGTCCACGCGCGCGGTGGTGGGCAGGTTGTGATCCGGCACCGCGAGGGTGAGATCGGGGCGGCGCACCGGGCGCCCTGCGGCCCGAAGCCCCGCGAACGCCTGCGGGCTCGTCACTTCATGGACGAGGTGGCGGTCGATGTAGATCAGGCAGGTGCCGTCGTCACGGCGCTCCACGACATGATCGGCCCAGATCTTTTCGTACAGCGTGAGAGGACGACTAGCCATGCGGGGCGAGTAGCGCTTTCTTGCGCGAACGCAAGAGTTTCAGCAAGGATCGTGCCGATGCGCGGCTTGTTCCCGGCAGGACGGGCCAGTACCGGTAGCGCATCCTAACCAGGTCGCGAGCTTCGCCGCGGACCGGTACCGCCAGGCCAGGATCCGGCGCTACCCCTCGTAGGCAGCGGTGGTCTTCGTCCGCACTTCCTCCGTGGTCACGCCAGGTGCGCATTCGATCAGGCGGAACGGGCTCTGGTGGTCGAGACGCTGGAAGACGGCCAGGTCGGTGATGATCATGTCGACCACGTTCTTGCCGGTGAGCGGCAGGGTGCAGGCCGGGATGAACTTGGGATCGCCGTTCTTGGACGTGTGCTCCATCACGACGATGATCTTCTTCACGCCGGCGACCAGATCCATGGCACCACCCATGCCCTTGATCATCTTGCCCGGGATCATCCAGTTGGCGATGTCGCCGTCCTGGCTGACCTCCATCGCGCCCAGCACCGTCAGGTCGATGTGGCCGCCGCGGATCATCGCGAAGCTCTGGTCCGAACCGAAATAAGCCGACTGCGGCAGTTCGGAGATGGTCTGCTTGCCGGCGTTGATCAGGTCGGGATCCTCCTCCCCCGCATAGGGAAACGGACCGATGCCGAGCATGCCGTTTTCAGACTGGAGGGTGACCTCCACCCCTTCGGGGATGTGATTGGCCACCAGCGTCGGGATGCCGATGCCGAGGTTCACGTAGAAGCCGTCTTGCAGCTCGCGGGCGGCGCGGGCGGCCATCTCGTCGCGGGTCCAGGGCATGGGGCTACTCCTTGGGGGTGGCGGCGGGGGGGCCGGCCGCTGCAGCGGCACCGGGGTCGGTCCAGCGGCGATTGGCGGGAAACACGTCGGCGATCCCGCCCTTCAGCCCCGTGCCGTACACGGGATTGGGGAGCATGAACCAGCCTGCACCCCATAGCGGCGCAACCTGAACGCCGGCGGCCGCGCCGCGGCGCTGGGCGGGAGTGAGCGCGGGATCGGAGAACAAATCACTGAAGTCGCCCAGTTGATCGCCAACTAGGCCGATGATGCAGTATTTTTCGGCGACCTGCGCGCGGCGCGAATCCTTGCTGGTGCTGGCACCTTCCTGCCGGAGGAACAGCGTCTCGCCGGCAACCGCCCGACCTAAGCCGGCGCCCTCCAGCGCGCGCGCGGTGGCAGCGGCGTTGGCGGCGCTGCGATTGGAGAGAAAGATCACCGCGACTCCGAGCTGACGGGCTGAGGCTATCGCATCGGCCGCGCCGGGCACGGCTTCTACCTGACCAGCACCGGTCGCTTCCCAACGGCGCCACCGAGCGTCATCGTAGGATAAGCCCCGCTCCGCCTCATCGGCTTCATAGCCGAGGTTGAGGAGTACGGTCTCATCGATATCGAGCACGATCGCGAGCGGCTTGGCGCCGCACTCGGCAAAACGCGGCGCCTTGAGCGTTGAGCCCGGTGCGAGCGCGACCGAGATCGCGGAACTGCCTGACTGGCGATAGTCGAAGTTGATTCGCACGTGCTGCGTCAGCGCGCGGTAAGCTTGGGCTGACAACGCCGCTGCCTCGCCCGAGCCGTAGAGATATTGCATACCCGGCGGCGCCGGTTCCAACAGGCGGCTACCGGCGGTCACCAGCCGGCCCGCGTTCATCACCTGATCCACGGTCCGCATTGGCGCGCGCAAGTCGGCGGCGGTCGGCGGCGGCAGCGGGCCCGAGACGATTGTGACCCCCGGATGCTGCGCGGGCCTGCCCGTAGCGCGGCGCTTAACTTCGCGCTTCGCCTGGCGGCGCTGCTCGCGTGCCTGCTTGCGGGCAGCCTTTTCGGCGTCCTCCGCCTTCTCGTCCTCGCCGCCGCCGGGAAAGACGACGTTCTTGCCGATCACGGCGGCAGCACCGACCGGCACGGCCGCCACGCAGCCTGGCAGCAGCAGCGCGGTCGCCGAAATGCCCGCAAAGGCGAGCCGCTGCCCAGTCCGCAACGTCATCATGCGGCGGGACGCTCCCGGACGGTGCGGAATTCGATCTTCTTGTCGTAGGGGGCGCCCACGATCATGCGCTTCACATAGATGCCGGGCAGGTGGATGCCGTCGGGATCGAGGCTGCCGACCGGCACCACTTCCTCGACCTCGGCCACGCAGATGCGACCCGCTGTCGCCATCGGCTGGTTGAAGTTACGCGCCGTCTTGCGAAACACGAGGTTGCCGGCCTGGTCGGCCTTCCACCCCTTGATGATCGACAGGTCGGCGCGGATGCCGCGCTCGAGGATATATTCCTCCCCGTCGAAGACCTTCACTTCCTTGCCCTCTGCCACCTGCGTGCCGACGCCCGTCTTGGTGTAGAAGCCGGGGATGCCCGCCCCGCCCGCGCGGCAGCGCTCGGCAAGCGTACCCTGGGGGCAGAACTCGACCTCAAGCTCGCCGGACAGATACTGGCGCTCGAACTCCTTGTTCTCGCCCACATAGGAGGAGACCATCTTCTTCACCTGGCGCGAGCGCAACAGCTTGCCCAGCCCCACGCCATCGATGCCGGCATTGTTGCTGGCGATCGTCAGGCCGGAGACGCCCGAAGCCTCGATCGCGTCGATCAGCCGTTCCGGAATCCCGCACAGGCCGAAGCCGCCCGCACAGATCAGCATGTCGTCGCGCAGCAGTCCGTCGAGCGCCGAGGCAGCATCGGGGTAGAGCTTGTTCATCGGCACCTCTCTTCCGTGCGGTCGATAGGTCGAGCCGGGCGGCACGGTCAAGCGCACCCCGCGGAGGTGCACCAGTGGCATTGCGCCTGAGCAACACGCGACGGCTTGCGCGAAACGCTTTGCCGCGCGAACCTAAGGCGTTGTTAACCTTCGGACGCCATCCCAACGCCGTGATCGCTGCTCTTCCCGCCCCCAGCATGATCGGCAGCGTCGCCCGCCTCGGGCTGGCGTCGCTGGTGCTTTCGGCGGCAAGCCTGTTGCTGACCCGATTCGACGGGAACATTGCCTTCATCTGGGGGAACACGGGGCTGGTGATTGCCGCCTTGTCGCTGCGGCCGCGGGACCAGTGGCGATGGCTGCTGCCGGCGTTCGGCGTCGCCATGTTCGCCGCTACCGCCTGCTTCGGCATGGGCCTGGCTGCGGCCGCCCCGCTCCTGGCCGCGACCATGACGGAAGCAACGCTTCCGGCCTGGCTGCTGCGTCGCTGGGAAGGCCGGTTTTTCGACCGAGTAACCGGGGTCGTCATGTTCCTGCTGATCGCGGGGATCATTGGGCCTCTCATCGGCGCGGTGATCGCCGCGAGCGCGATTTCCCTGCTCACCGACGCGAACTGGCAACGAACGGCCATCCGGTGGTTCACGAGCCACGGCCTCGGCACCATCACCTTCACGCCGCTGATCATGCTGCTCTTGCGGGGCGACGTCGGGCGCTGGTTCCAGGCGCCACTGCGTGTGCAGATGGGTCCGTTCGCCGTGCTGGGACTGGTGGCGGCAGTGGTAACCGGGGTATTTCTCCAGGACGGCGTCCCGCTGCTGTTCCTCCCCATGTTGCCGATGCTGGCAGCCACGATGCTGTACGTGCGCATCGGTGCCGCGGGCTCGATCCTCCTGCTGGTGGCGATCGGCGGCCTGCTTTCGCTGAGCGGCCACGGGCCGGTTCACGCATTGCCGACCCCGCCGCTGAACCGCATCCTCTTCTTCCAATTCTACGTCGGGTGCGCGGCGCTGCTGGTGCTGCCCGTGGCGGCACTGATCAAGCAGCACCGCCAGGCGATCCGCGACCTCTCCCAAAGCGAAGCGCGGTTCCGCCTGCTGTCGGACCGCTCGGCGGATGTGATCTTGGAGGTGGCGCCCGACGGGACGATCCTGCACGCCTCCCCGTCCGTCGCGCAGGTCGCGGGACAGCCGCCGGCCTATTATCTGGGGCAGCACGGCTTCACCCTGGTACATCCCGAGGACCAGCATGTTCTGTGGCGCGCCCATCGCCAGGCGCTCGCCAACCCCGACATTGCGCACACCGCCCAGTTCCGTAGCCCACGCGAAACCGCGGAGCCGACCTGGTTCGAGGCCGCGCTACGTGGCCTGGGGGGCACCGCCGGGCAGGGGCTGATCGTGATCCTGCGCGACATTTCCGCGCGCAAGGCGACCGAACTGGCGCTCGAGATCGCGGCGAGTACCGACCCGCTGACCGGTCTCGTCAATCGGCGGAGCTTCCTCCAGCGGTTGCGCAATCAGATCGAGCATTGCCGGGTCGGAAGCAGCCAAGGCAGCGTCGCGCTTGTCGATCTCGATCACTTCAAGTCGGTCAACGACCGGTTCGGCCATGCGGTCGGCGATCTGGCGCTGCAGGCGTTCGCGCGCATCGCCGCCGCGACGATCGACCGGAGGCACTGTCTCGCGCGCATCGGCGGAGAGGAATTCGCCATCCTGCTCGTGGGAATCAGTCCGAAGGAGGCGGAGGCGACATGCGAGCGGCTGCGCGAGGCGGTCGAGCAGTTGAAGGTGGAACTACCCAGCGGGATGCTCGAGATCGAGAGCCCGAGGATCACCGCCAGCATCGGCCTGACCGCGGTGGATCCGGCGAGCGATCCGGCCACCATTCTCAACCGCGCCGACGAAGCGCTGTACCGCGCCAAGGCGTCAGGCCGGAACTGCGTCCAGGTCGCAGACTAGCTGGTCATGCAAAAGGCCGCCCCGGTTTCCCGGAGCGGCCCCATGCCTCCGCTCTCGCGGAACTCGTGTCGGCTCAAATGTCGTCGCCGAGGGCGCCCTTCACCTTGCCGGCGAACTGCTGCACCTTGCCCTTGCCTTCTTGCGCCGCGCCTTCGTCGCGGGTGGCAGGGTTGTTGCTCTGCTGCTTCGCCTTGCCGAGCGCTTCGTTGACGTTGCCTTTGATCTTGTCGGTGAGTTCACCCATGATCGTCTCCTCTCGGTGGCCGCGGCAGCAGCGGGAAGCGCGCCGTTCAGCCATCGGAAGAAGAACGGGTGGCACGGATCGCGGTTCCACGATCCGGTATCCCGACTTGCTTTAGATCAGTCCGGCGAGCGGGCTCGACGGGTCCGCATAGCGGCGCTTGCCCATGCGACCGGCGCGATAGGCGAGCCGCCCCGCCTCCACCGCCGCGCGCATGGCCTGCGCCATCAGGATCGGGTCCTTGGCCTCGGCGATCGCGGTGTTCATCAGCACGCCATCGCAGCCGAGCTCCATCGCAGCGGCCGCGTCCGAAGCGGTGCCGACGCCCGCGTCGACCAGCACCGGTACCTTGGCGCCCTCCACGATCAGGCGGATCGTCACCTTGTTCTGAATGCCAAGGCCGGAGCCGATCGGCGCTCCCAGTGGCATGATCGCGACCGCGCCGACATCCTCCAGCCGCTTGGCGGCGATGGGATCGTCGACGCAATAGACCATCGGCTGGAAACCTTCCTTGGCCAGGATCTCGGTCGCGCGCAGCGTCTCGACCATATCGGGATAGAGGGTGCGCGCCTCGCCCAGCACCTCCAGCTTCACCAGCTCCCAGCCGCCGGCCTCGCGCGCAAGCCGCAGCGTGCGGATCGCGTCTTCGGCCGTGAAGCAGCCTGCGGTGTTGGGAAGATAGGTGATCTTCTTGGGGTCGATGAAATCCGTGAGCATCGGCGCGTTCGGATCGGTGACGTTCACCCGGCGCACGGCGACGGTGACGATCTCCGCGCCCGAGGCTTCGACCGCAGCGGCGTTCTGCGCCATGTCCTTGTACTTGCCGGTGCCGACGATCAGGCGCGAACGAAAGCGCTTGCCGGCGACCTCCCAGCGATCCTCGTCCACCGCCACCGCATGGTCGCCGCCGCCAACGAAATGCACGATCTCCAGCTCATCGCCGTCATGGAGTTTCGCTTCGTGCAGCGTCGAGCGGGGCACCACCTCCAGGTTGCGCTCGACCGCGACCTTCTCCGGCACCAGCCCGATCTCCGCCGCGAGTTCGGCGATGGTCTGGCCGGCGCGGACGCGCTTGTGCTCGCCGTTGACGATGATCGTGATGGTGCCGTCGTTGTGCATTCGGGTTCGCCTTGCCTGTCGTCGTCCGCGGCGCGTCTCGACTTCGTCCGACGCTCGGGGCTATGGCCGGCGCATATAGGGTGCCGGCGACCCGGCCCGCAACCGAAAGGCAGCGCATGGCGGACACCGTCCCAGCAACCGTCTACGTCCTCAACGGCCCCAACCTGAACCTGCTGGGACTGCGTGAGCCCGAGATCTACGGCTCCGACACGCTGGACGACATCGCCGGCATGCTGGAGGACCGCGCCCGCGAACTCGACCTGGAGATCGACCTGCGCCAATCGAACCACGAAGGCCATCTGATCGACTGGCTGCACGAGGCGCAGGCGCAGCGCGCGCGCGCCGTGCTGCTGAACGCAGGCGGCTTCACCCATACGTCGGTGGCGCTCCACGACGCGATCAAATCGGTGAAGACGCCGGTGATCGAGGTGCATCTGTCCAACCCGCACCGGCGCGAGGCTTTCCGCCATACCAGCCTGATCGGACAGGCGGCCAAGGGAACCATCGCCGGATTCGGCGCGCTTTCCTACCTGCTGGCGCTTGAAGCCGCCGCGCGCATCTGACAGGAGCGCGGTTTTTCCCCTGGGGGTCTCATGGCAGAAGATACGCAACCCGCCACCATGGCGATCGACATCGAGCTGGTACGCCAGCTGGCGGAAGTCCTGGATCAGACGCAGCTGACCGAGATCGAGGTCGAGGACGGCAGCCGCAAGGTTCGCGTGGCGCGCAAGGCAGCGCCGGTCGCGCAGGTGCCGATGGCGATGCCGCAGGCCTATGCGCCGCAGCCGGCACCGATGGCCGGTGCACCGGCCTCGCCCGCAGCAGCTCCGGCCGAAGCCGGCGGTTCGGCTCCCACGGCGACCGCGGACGCGGTCAAGTCGCCGATGGTCGGCACCGTCTATCTGGCTGCAGAGCCGGGCGCCAAGCCGTTCGTCTCGGTCGGCCAGAAGGTCGCGGCCGGCGACACGCTGGTCATCATCGAGGCGATGAAGGTGATGAACCCGATCCAGGCGACTGCGGCCGGCACCGTCACCGCGGTGCTCGTCTCCAACGGCCAGCCGGTCGAGTTCGACCAGCCGCTCGTCGTCGTCGAGTAAGCCCGTGCCCGAAATCAAGAAGCTCCTGATCGCGAACCGCGGCGAAATCGCGCTCCGCATCCATCGCGCCTGCCACGAGATGGGCATCAAAACAGTGGCGGTCCATTCGACCGCCGATGCCGATGCGATGCACGTGCGGCTGGCGGACGAGGCGGTGTGCATCGGGCCGCCGGCGGCGACCGAGAGCTACCTCAACATCCCCAACATCATCTCGGCCGCCGAGGTGACGGGCGCGGACGCGATCCATCCCGGCTACGGCTTCCTGTCGGAAAACGCCAAGTTCGCCGAGATCGTCGAATCGCATAACCTCATCTTTGTCGGGCCCAAGCCCGAGCACATCCGCACGATGGGCGACAAGGTCGAGGCGAAGCGTACCGCCGGCGCGCTGGGGCTGCCGCTGGTACCGGGCTCCGACGGCGCGATCAGCGACCTGGCCGAAGCTAAGGCGCTGGCCGAGCGGATCGGCTATCCGGTGATCATCAAGGCGGCGTCCGGCGGCGGCGGTCGCGGCATGAAGGTCTGCACCAGCCCCGACCAGCTCGAGACGCTGATGCAGCAGGCGGGTACCGAGGCCAAGGCCGCGTTCGGCGACGCCACGGTCTACATGGAAAAATACCTGGGCAACCCGCGCCACATCGAGTTCCAGGTGTTCGGCGACGGCAACGGCAACGCGATTCATCTGGGCGAGCGCGACTGCTCGCTCCAGCGGCGCCACCAGAAGGTGCTGGAGGAAGCTCCCTCCCCGATCCTGTCGACGGCGGAACGCGATCGCATGGGCGGCATCGTCGCCAAGGCGATGGCCGACATGGGCTATCGCGGTGCGGGCACGATCGAGTTCCTGTGGGAAGACGGCGAGTTCTATTTCATCGAGATGAACACCCGCCTGCAGGTGGAGCATCCGGTGACGGAGATGATCACCGGCGTCGACCTGGTGCGCGAGCAGATCCGCGTTGCCGAAGGGCACCCGCTGTCGGTCCAGCAGGACGAGATCGAATTCCGTGGCCACGCGATCGAGTGCCGCATCAATGCGGAGGATCCGCGCACCTTCACGCCCTCGCCGGGGAAGGTCGCGGCCTATCACGTGCCGGGCGGCATGCACGTCCGCGTCGATAGCGGCCTCTATGCTGGCTACAAGGTGCCGCCCTATTACGACAGCATGATCGCCAAGCTGATCGTCTATGGCCGCACGCGCGAGGGCTGCCTCCTGCGCCTGCAGCGCGCGCTCGACGAGTTCGTGATCGAGGGGATGAAGACCACCATCCCGCTTCATCAGGCGCTGCTCGACGACCCCGAGTTCCGCGAGGGAGCGTACACGATCAAGTGGCTGGAGGAGTGGCTGGCAAAGCAGCCGGCGGCCTGAGTGCAGGCGGGATCGGCGCATGCGACACTTCGCGCGCCGCTCCCGCTTTCCTCCCCATCCTCCACCAAACAGCAGGGAAGAACGCGTTGAAGGCGACCATCTGGCACAATCCCCGCTGTTCGAAGTCCCGTGAAGCGCTGGCCATCCTGGAGGCGACACCCGGCGTGGAGGTGACGGTTCGCGACTATCAGAAGCTGCCGCCTTCCCGCGCGGAGTTGGCGGCGCTGTACGCGCGTGCCGGCATGACGCCCGCCCAGGGCCTTCGTCGGAGCGAGACGATCGCCAAGGAGCAGGGACTGGGCTCCGCCTCTGACGACGCGATCCTTGACGCCATGGCCGCGCACCCGATCCTGATCGAGCGACCGCTGGTCGAGACCGACAAAGGCGTGCGCCTCGGCCGTCCGCCCGAGACGATCCGCGAAATCCTCTGAATCATGGCCAGGACCACGCCCCCGCTGGAGCCCGGCCGCAACTGCTGGCGGATCGAACCGGCCAGTCGCGCCGCCGTCATCATCGATGCCGACGCCTATTTCCGGCTCGCCCGCGCCGCGATGCGGAGGGCGGAGCAGCAGCTGCTACTGATCGGCTGGGACTTCGACGGCCGCATCAAGCTGGTGCAGAACGACGAGGACGACGCGCCCGCGCGCGTCGGCGCGTTCCTCGAATGGCTGGTGGGCGCACGCAAGCGGCTGCACGTCCACATCCTGCGCTGGGACACGGGCGCGGTGAAGTCGATGTTTCGCGGCACCACCATCCTGACGCTGCTGCGCTGGAAGGCGCACCCGCGCATCACCGCCAAGCTCGACGCCTTCCATCCGCCCGCCGCGTCCCACCACCAGAAGATCGTGGTGATCGACGACTGCCTCGCCTTTTGCGGCGGTATCGACATGACCGCCGACCGTTGGGACACGCGCGAGCACCGCACCGACGAGCCGGCGCGTGTAGAGCCGAACGGCACCCCTTATGGTCCCTGGCATGACGCCACCACCGCACTCGCCGGACCGGTCGCGAAGGCACTGGGCGAACTCTGCCGGACGCGCTGGCAATTGGCGGGCGGGCAGCCTCTGCCGGTGCCGAGCGAGGATGCGACCACGCCCTGGCCCGAGGGACTGGACGCGACCTTTACCGACGTCGAGGTCGCGATCTCGCGCTCCTCGCCCGAGATGCCGGAACAGCCGCCGGTTCGCGAGATCGAAGCGCTGTACCTGGACCTGATCGCGCGCGCCGAACGCTGGATCTATGCCGAGAGCCAGTATTTCGCGTCGCGTAAGATCGCCGAGGCCATCGCCCGACGACTGGACGAGCCGGACGGCCCTGAGGTCGTGATCGTCAACCCGGTGAGCGCGCAAGGCTGGCTCGAGCCGATTGCGATGGACACGGCGCGCGCCCGGCTCGTCGAGGCGCTGCGCCGGCGCGACCGCCACGGGCGCTTCCGCGTCTATCATGCCGAGAACGAGGCGGGCGAGCCCATCTACATCCACGCCAAGGTGACGGTGATCGACGGCGAGATCCTGCGGGTGGGATCGTCCAACTTCAACAATCGATCCATGCGGCTCGACACCGAATGCGACGTGACGATCGACGCGACCCGGCCCGCGAACGCCCATGCCGCACCAGCCATCGCCAATGTCGCCCATGCGCTGATCGCCGAGCATTGCGGCACCGAGCCTGGAACGGTCGCACGGCACATGGCCGACACCGGCTCGCTGATCGCGGCGATCGAAGCGCTGAGCCCGGCCAGCGGGCGGCGTCTGCGCGCCTATGAGGAGCCCGATCTCTCCAGCGTCGAAAAGTGGCTCGCCGACAACGAGGTGCTCGATCCGGAGGGGCCGGAGGAGATGTTCGAGGCGCTGTCGACCCGCGCTGGCCTGCTGCGCCGCCTGCGGCCCGGACATGCGGCGCCGGTGCCCAAGTCGCTCTATGCAGCGGGCGCGGTGACGCTTGCCGCAGTCGGCGGCACGATCGGTGCGGCGATATGGCGACGCCGGAGGAACGGCGGGTAAGTTCTTCGCCGCGGCCGCTTCCTACGGCGAGCGGTTCCGAGCAGGCGGGAACTGAGGGCGCAAGCCCCCCCTGCACGCTGCTTCACCTCCGGCCGGTCCCGCTCTAACCTGGACGCACGATGATCGCCGCTATCGCCCAACTGCTGTTCTGCCAACTGGTCGGCGAAGCCCTGAACCGTGGCGCAGGCATCCCGCTCCCCGGTCCCGTGCTCGGCATGTTCCTCTTGTTTGTCTGGCTGAAGCTCCGTCCGGCCGAGCGGGTCGAACTGAAGGCGGTGGCGACCTGGCTGATCGGCCACTTCGCGGTGCTGTTCGTGCCGGCGACCATGGGCCTGATCGACGAAGGACCGGCGCTGGCGCGCGACGGCATCGCCATCCTCGTCGCCTGCCTGGGTGCCACGCTGCTGACGATCGCCGTAACTGCGCTGGTGTTCCGCTGGGTCTCCGATCGGGACGGAACCGCCGCATGACCGCGCTCGCCTCGCTCCTCCACACGCCGCTGCTGTGGGTCGCCGTCACCCTGCTGGTGTTCGAGGGTGCCGACACCATCTCCCGCCGGAGCAACCGCCATCCGCTCGCGCATCCGGTGCTGATGTCCGTCCCGGTGCTGGCGGCGATCCTGTTCGCAACCGGCACGCCCTATAGGACCTATGCGCAAGGCACGGCGACGCTGACCTTCCTGTTGGGGCCGGCGACAGTGGCGCTGGCCGTGCCGCTGTGGCGCAACTGGCCGCTGGTACGCCGGTCGGGCAAGGCGGTGCTCGCAGCCCTGCTCGCCGGATCGCTGACGGCGATCCTGAGCGCGGTCGCGATCGGCTGGGCGCTGGGCGCCTCGCCCGAGGTGCTGGCGACGCTGGCGACTCATTCCGCGACAACGCCGGTCGGCATGGCGATCGCCGAGAGCATCGGCGGCATAGCTGCGCTGGCCGCGGTGACGATCCTGACGACCGGCATCCTGGGCGCAATGGTGGCGACGCCGCTGCTCAACCGGCTGGGGATCACCGATCCTCGAGCGCGCGGCTTTGCGATCGGCGTCACCGCCCATGGCCTCGGCACCGCCCGCGCGTTCCAGGTAAGCGAGACCGCCGGCACCTTCGCGGGCATGGCCATGGCACTGAACGCGGCGATGACTGCCCTGCTGCTGTCCGTCGTGGCGCTGCTTTGAAGGCACCACGCTTTCCCGGCCATTCGGTACCGGTTAGCACCGGCACGACGCGCCGCTGGAGGACAGCCGCATGAAACAAGCCCGCGGCGAGCCGGCAGGATCGATGGCTGAACAAGCGCCGACCCCTGAGGCGGCACTCCTGCGACGGGGGCGAAGCGCCCGGCTCGCATGGCTGTGCCTCGGCCTCCTGCTGGTGGGGATCGGCTTCGTGGGCATGTTCGTGCCGCTGCTGCCGACGACCGATTTCCTCATCCTGGCGCTGCCTTGTTTTACGCGCTCGTCACCGCGGCTGGAGCTATGGCTGCTGCAACACCCGCGGTTTGGCCCGGCCCTGTTCGCCTGGCGTGAACGAGGCGCGGTGCCCCGGCATGCCAAACTCGCCTCCTGCCTGGCCATGGCCATCGGCTTCGGACTGTTCTGCTGGGCCGCGCAGCCGGGCTGGATCGTCGCCCTAATCGTCGCTGCGGTGCTGGTCGCTTGCGGCACATGGGTGCTGCGGCGCCCCTCCTAGCGGCGGCGGTAGGCGGGGTGCCGAGAGGGCGTGCCGACGCCGGTCGTGCCGCCACGTAGCGCCAAAGTTGTCCGACTTCGTGAAGCACGCGAATTGTTCGGCGCGTGCTTGCTGGAGCTATCGCGAAACAGAAATTGATGTAACAAATCGCACACGCCAACTGTCGACAGCGGCACAGCAGGAGCCGCGTCTATCCGGGGGGAGATCTGAATGCGTGCGCTGTCCTTTGCCGCCATGCTGTTGCTTGCGAGCACGGCCACTTCGACCATGGCGCAGGCCCCCGGTAACACAGGCCCGTACAATGCGGCATTCCTGAAGGGCGGGATCGGCATCGAGCGCCCGCTGCAAGGCGGCGACGCGGCACTGGCGGCAGGCGCACCCTGGTCGATCTCGACCTGGGTGCGGCCGGACGAAGCCCGGGCAGACGCCACCCTGGTGTCGGTCGGCGATCCGGCAGGCGCAAGCCGAAGGCTGCAATTACGCGAGGGCAGGCCGGAAGCGGCCGATGGTGGGCAGACGGTCTCGGGCCGCGTTGTTCTTTCCGCCGGCAAGTGGACGCATCTGGCGGCTGTGTCGGACGGGCGTACCCTCACCCTCTATGTCGACGGCCGGCGCGTCGGGCGCGGGGCCGCGCCTTCCACTGTCGTCGCTCCGCGGCTGGGGATCGCTCCGGTCGTCGACGGGCGCCATTTCGGTGGCACGCTGGTACACGCCGCCTTCACCGGCACGGCACTCACCTCGGAGAGGATCGCGACTGCCGTCCGCGACCGCCCCGACTTCGATCTGGTGCAGATCTGGCGCGTAGGCGTTGGCTGGGAGTGGCAGAAGCAGGCGAACACCGGGCTTTGGCGCCAGCAGGACCCGTGGACCCTGCCCCAGGCACGCGGCAGGGCGATCACCGCACCCAAGGCATGGCCCGCGGATGGGACCGCGCCGCTCGCCCGCAATGCCGACGGGCGATGGACAATTCACCGTTGGCAGCTGGCAGCCGCCCCCGAGGTGAAGGAGGATGGGGCCGCCCTGTCGCGATCGACGCGGGCAAGCGGCACCTGGCATGCGGCGACGGTACCCGGCACCGTGCTGACCACGCTGGTCGATCGCGGCGTCTACCCGCACCCCTATTACGGGCTCAACAACCTCGCGATTCCCGAGAAGCTGGCGCGCCAGGATTACTGGTACCGCACCAGCTTCACCGTGCCGCCCGAGGCGGCGGGCAAGCGGCTGACGCTGATCTTCGGCGGCATCAACTATGCGTCGGAGATCTGGGCCAACGGTCGACGGCTCGGAACCACCAAAGGCGCGTTCATCCGCGGCCAGTTCGATCTCGTGCCGGTGGCGGGCGAGAACCGGCTGGCGATCCGCGTGTCGCCGCCGCCGCACCCAGGCATTCCGCACGAACAGTCTATCACGGCGGGCGTCGGCGAGAATGGCGGCCAGCTTGCGATCGACGGTCCGACCTTCATCGCGACCGAGGGGTGGGACTGGATCCCGGGTATCCGCGATCGCAACACCGGCCTGTGGCGTCCGGTCGAACTGGTGGCGCACGGCGACGTCCGCATCCTCGACCCGCAGGTGATCACCGACCTGCCGCTGCCGCGCACCGACGTCGCCGATGTCCATGTGACCGTGCCGGTCGAGAACAGCGGGACGACCCCGCGGCAGGTGACGGTGCGCGCAGCCTTTGGCGACGTGCGGGTGGAAAAGACCGTGTCGGCGCCGCCGGGGGAGAGCCGGGTCGTCTTCACGCCGGCCGAGTTCCCGGCGCTGCGCGTGCGCAACCCGCGGCTGTGGTGGCCGAACGGTTATGGCGAGGCGGCGCTCTATCAGCTGTCGCTGGAGGCGCTCGCCGACGGGCAGCTTTCGGACACCAGGACCCAGCGCTTCGGGATTCGTGAGGTGAGCTACGACCTGTCGCTGTTCGACAGCGCAGGTGCCCTGCGCCGCGTCAACGTGCAGACCACCGACGGGAAGCTTGCCGGCACGAAGCTGATCGACGTGACCCACGAGGGGATCAAGCAGAGCCCGCGCGGCTGGGCGGAGTCGCTGACCGCGGCCGGCGAGCGTTCGCCCGCCGTCACCCCGGTCGCGCAGCAGATGCCGGAGCCGCATCTGACCATTCGCGTCAACGGCGTGCAGATCGCCGCACGCGGCGGCAACTGGGGCATGGACGATGCGATGAAGCAGGTCAGCCGCGAGCGCCTCGCCCCCTATTTCCGCCTCCAGAAGGAGGCACACATGAACGTCATCCGCAACTGGATGGGCAACAACAACGAGGAGGAGTTCTTCGACCTCGCCGACGAGAACGGCATGATGATCCTCAACGACTTCTGGCAGTCGACCCAGAATTTCCAGGTCGAGCCGCAGGATCCGCAGCTGTTCCTCGCCAACGCGGTGGACACGGTGAAGCGCTATCGCAATCACCCGTCGATCATCCTCTGGTTCGGCCGCAACGAGGGCGTGCCCTACCCTGCACTCAACGAGGGGCTGGACGACGTGATCGCCGAGCACGACGGCACGCGCTGGTTCACCGGCAGCTCCAACGTGGTGAACCTGCAGGGGTCGGGCCCGTACAACTATCGCCCGCCGGTCGGCTATTTCACCGATCTCGCCACCGGCTTCTCCGTCGAGACGGGTACACCGTCGCTCTCCACGCTGGAATCGGTGAAGGCGTCGGTGCCGGAGAGCGAACTGTGGCCGCTCAGCGACACGCTCGCCTATCATGACTGGCACTTCGCGGGGAACGGCGACACCAAGACGTTCATGCAGACGCTGGGCACGATGTTCGGCGGGGCCAGCAGCTTCCCCGACTTCGAGCGCAAGGCGCAGATGATGAACCTCGAGACGCACAAGGCGATGTACGAGGGATTCCTAGGCCATCTGTGGACCAAGAACTCCGGTCGCTTGCTGTGGATGACGCATCCGGCGTGGCCGTCCAACGCGTGGCAGATCTACAGCTGGGACTATGACACCCACGCCGCCTATTATGGGGCGAAGAAGGCGGCCGAGCCGCTGCACGTGCAGCTGAACCTGCCCGGCAACGAGCTGGTCGTGCTCAACACCACGCAAGCGGCGGTACCCGGCCTCACGGCGCGGACGCGGGTGGTGAGCCTCCACAATCGCGAGCTGTTCACGAGGACCGATCGGGTGGATGCCGCCGCGAACCAGGCGATAAAGCTGGAGCCAGTCCCGCTCGACCGCATCTTTGCGCAGGACCCGATGGTGCTGGTGAGTCTCCAGCTGCTGGACGGGCAGAACCGGGTGGTCGCGGAGAACTTCTATTGGCGCGGCCGTGACCCCGCTTCCTACCGGGCGCTGAACGACTTGGCGCAGGTGTCGCTCGATGCCACTGCTGCGGCACCCGTCGCGCACGGCGAGGACCGGATGATCGCGGTGACGCTAACCAATCCAGGCCGGGTGCCGGTGCTCAACGCCAAGCTGACGCTGGTGGACGGGCACGGCGAGCGCATCCTGCCGGCCTATTACAGCGACAACTACGTCGCGCTGCTGCCCGGCGAGCGCAAGCGCATCGAGGTCCGCTATCCGGCGAGCATCTCGACCACGCCGTCGCTCACCTTGCGCGGGTGGAACGTGCCCCAGCAGCCAGTGGAGGTTGCGCGATGAGCGCCCGCGTCCTTGCGCCGTTCGCAGCGCTGCTGCTCCTGGGTGCAGCTCCCGCTCCGCCGCGCGTCACGGTTCCCGGCGGGACGGTGGAGGGCGCCAGTGTGGAGGATGGTGCCCTGGTTTTCCAGGGCATCCCCTATGCCGCGCCGCCGCTCGCCCAGCTGCGCTGGACCGCGCCCCAGCCGGTGCGCGCGTGGCAGGGCGTGCGCCCAGCCAAGGTCCGGGCGCCTGCCTGTCCGCAGAACGACGATGGCTGGAACCGCACCGACGCCGCGCACTACAGCGAAGATTGCCTGACGCTCGACATCCGCACGCCCGGACTCAGGGGCAAGCGGCCGGTGATGGTGTGGATCCACGGCGGCAGCAATCGCGCCGGATCGGCCGGCGGCATGGTGGCGTCGCGCATCACCCGAGAGGGCGTCGTGCTGGTGGCCATCCAGTATCGCCTGGGTGTGCTCGGCTTCCTCGCCCCGCGGCAAGCGGCGGTCAACGGCACCGCTGGAAACTACGGGCTGATGGACCAGATCGCAGCACTGCGCTGGGTGCGCGCGAACATCGCCCGCTTCGGCGGGGACCCGGACCAGGTGACGCTGTTCGGCGAGTCGGCGGGATCGCAGGACGTGTCGCTGATGCTCGCCGCGCCGGACGCACGGGACCTGTTCAAGCGCGCCATCCTGCAGAGCGGCACGCCGGGTTTCGGCCAGCCGTTCCGTCCCCTGCGCGACGCCTTCGCGATCGCCGACCAGGCGGAACGGCTGGCCGGGGGACAAGGCCTTGCCGGGCTCCGCGGGGCGCCGGTGAAGCAGCTGCTCAAGATCGACACCAAGCTGTCGGACCCGTCGCTGCACACGAACGGCTTCCTGTGGCTCAAGACGACCATCGACGGTCGTGTGCTGCCGGAGTCCCCGCGGCGCCTGCTCGCTAAGGCGCCTCGTAAACCCGTGATCATCGGGACGAACCGGGCCGAGTTCGGGCCCAAGGACGGCGCGACGGACATCACCGAGACGCTGCAACGCGTCTACGGTCCGCGCGCGGCAGAGGCGCAGCGGCTGTATGCTTTCGGCACGCCCGGGCGCGATCCGCGGCTCGGCCACCCGGCGCTGGAAATCGAAACCGATTGGGTGTTTCGCTGCCCCGCCATCACGCTCGCCACCCAGCTCGTCCGTCAGGGCTGGCCCGTGTGGAGCTACGAGTTCGACCTTGCACCCGATGGTGGCCTCACCAGCCATGCGATCGAAATTCCCTATGTGATGGACGCGCGGCCGATCGGTGACGGAGCATCGCTTCAGGACTATTGGGTGAATTTCGCGCTACGCGGCGATCCGAACGGCGGCGCTCTCCCGCGCTGGCCGGCCTTTTCCGCGGACGCGCGTCGCTATCTCGCGATCACGCCGAAGGGCGTGGAGGCTGCGGAGAAGCTGCGGACGGAAATCTGCGCGCTGAGGAACGAGATCTAGCGGGCGGCTGCGCGGCGCCCACCATCATCACCATCGACGGTCCGGGCCAGAAAGGCGGCGTGAGGTTCGGCCTGCGCAACCGTTGCGGCGATCGCCGCGCGCATCCGCGCGAAGGTCTCGGTGAGTTCGGCGATGCTGAACCGGTCGGCCAGCGGCGACGGATGCCCGGGCAGATCCTCGAACCCGGCGTAGAGGCTCAGCCAGCTGGGGTCTTGAAAGGTTTCCCACTCGCGACGGACGAACTCGCCACTCGCGCGCCAGGTATCGAGCTTGAGCTGCAGCCCCTCGGTCGGCGGCATCGCCCGCATTTGGTCCCAGAACGGCTCGCCATGGCGACCGTTCGCCCAATAATGCAGCAGCAGGAAGTCGCGGAGCCGCTCGAACTCCAGCACGGATTGATAGTTGTAGATCGCAGCCAGGCGTGGATCACAGGCGCGGTCCGGAAAGAAGCGCACCAGCCGCTCCAGGCCCGTCTGGATGAGCGAAATGCTGGTCGATTCCAGCGGTTCAAGGAAGCCCGAGGCGAGCCCCAGCCCAACGACATTGCGCTCCCAGAAGCGCGCACGATGACCGGTGGTGAAGCGCAGATGGTTGGGCTGGCCGAGCGGCTCGCCTTCCAGCTGCTCCAGCAGCATGGTTTCCGCCGACGCGTCGTCGAGGAACTCGGAGCAATAGACATGCCCGTTGCCGATCCGGTGGCGGAGCGGGATGCGCCACTGCCAGCCGGCGCGGCGCGCGGTGGCGACGGTAAATGGCTCTTGCGCGGCGTCCCGCAGACGGCAGGGAATGGCGATCGCGCGGTCGACCGGCAGCCAGCGGCGCCAGTCGACATAGGGGACCTCCAGCGCCTCCCCCAGCAACAGACTGCGAAAGCCCGAGCAATCGATCCAGAGATCCCCCCCGATCCGTCGCCCATCCTCCAGCAGGACCGCGGCGACATGGCCGGTCTCGCCATCCTGCTCGACACGGTCGATGCGTCCATCGACGTGAACGACACCGGCCGCGACCGAACGGTGGCGCAGCAAGGTGGCGAACTTGCTTGCATCGAAGTGCACCGCGAAGTCGAAGACGCCGAGGTCGTTCGCAGGCTTTTGCGCAGGTGCCAGGAAGCGACCCTGCTCGGCCAACTGGGTCGCGAGGGAATAGGCGCCAAGCGGGGTCGGGTCACCCGCCTGCCGCAGCTTCAGCCAGTAATGGTGGAAGGCGATGCCGCGCGCAGGCGTGCCGTAGAGGCCGAAGGGATGAAAGAAGCGGTGGCCGGGCGCTTTCCACCCGTCGAAGCGGATGCCGTATTTGACCGTGCCTTCGGTCTCGCGCAGCACTTCGCCATCGCTGAGGCCCACAGCCGCGAAGAAGTCGCGGATCGCAGGCACCGTCGCCTCGCCGACGCCCACCGTCCCGATCGCAGAGCTTTCGACCACCGTGATCGAGAGCCGCAGGTGATCGAGCTGGCGCGCGAGAAAGGCAGCCGCCATCCAGCCGGCCGTGCCGCCGCCCACGATCACGATGCTGCGGATCGGGTCCATCCTGTTCCTCCCGCGCGAAGGGTACGCCCGCAAACGAAGGCCGCCGCACTTGATGGTGCGGCGGCAAGGTGAACCATCCGCGCGCCGTTAGAAGCGCGCGCGCACCCCGGCGATGAAGCGCCGTTCGTAGATGTTCTCGAATAGCACCTGGTCGCTGAAGGTCAGGTAGTAACGCTCCGTCTCTGCAGTGAGGTTGGCCGCTTGACCGTAGAGCGTGAGATACGGCAGCACGTCGTAGGAGATCGACGCGTCCAGATAGTTGGTCGGCCGCTGGTACTGCGCGAGGCCCGGGATGCCGCCATAGTCGGACGAGACCAGCCGCTTGGAGCGGTAATTGTACGCGATGCGGGCCTGGAAGCCGTATTTCTCATACCAGAGGGCGGCGTTGATCTGATGCTTGGAGTTGTCCTGGAACGGCTGGTCGTGGCCCGCCAAGTCCACGCGCCCCGTGTCGCCAAGCGAGAGGGTGTAGTTTGCATCCACGCCGAAGCCGCTGAGGAATCCGTCCACGCCATAGTCGGCAAGCGCCTGGCGCGCGGACGCTTCGATGCCCTTCAGCGTGCCGCCCTCGCCCTGCTGGGTCGTGCTGACGGGGACCGGCCGGCGGATCACGCCGTCGTTGTCGGGAATATCGTTCCGGATGACCGTCGTATTCTCGATGAAACTGTCGACGTTGATGTAGAAGGCGCCGAGAGCGACCAGGCTCGACTGGCCGGTGTAATATTCCAGGCTCGCCTCGACATTGTCGGCGCGCCACGGCTCCAGCTGCGGGTTGCCGCGCGCATTCGCGCCGCGGGCCTCGAACAGCCCGGTGGCGGTGTTGATGGCATAGTTGACGTTGAGGCCGCCGCCCCATTGCAGGAAGTCGAGCAGCGTCATCGTCTTGGCGAAGGCGGCACGAAGCCGCAGTCCCTGGGTCAAATCCACCGCGACGTTGAATGCCGGCAGGAAATCGGTGAACTCGCGCTTCGTGAGCAGATCTCCGGCGTCGACCCCGGAAACCCCATAGGGCTGGGGCACGCCGACGATGTTCTGGCGCACGGTGAAGCGGGTGTTGACGATACGGACGCCGCCGTTCGCCTTGAACGGCAGGCCGAACACCTCGCCCTCGCCCGCGACCTCGGCATAGCCGGAGATCTGGCTGAGCTTAATGCCGAAGGAATCCGCCGGATTCACGTTGTTGACGCTGCCGGGATAGAAGCTGTTCTGGAACGCCTCGGAGTCGTCCATCGCCTTCGGGTCCAGCACCCACAGTGTCGGCGCGCCGGCGGCCGGCAGTTGATACTGCTTCATCAACCCGGCGAAGACCGGGTCGTCGCCCTGCCGGGTGAAGCCGGCGGTATAGGGAGTGCCTGCCGCATCGCGGACCGCACAGGCATTGTCGCCCAGGTTGACGTCGAACGCCTTCCACTTGACGTAGCAGCCGCCCGCCGGGTTCGCGGGGTTGTCGGTGTTGCCCGCATAGAAGGGCGAGATGCGCTCGAAGGTAAACTGGTCGACGCTGCGCTCACCGTAGCGCGCACCGAATTTCAGGCTGAAGGTGTCGCTCGCCTTCCACTCGGCATCACCGCGCAGGGCCCAGAGGTCGCCATCCTGGTAGACGTTGTTTTCCGAGGAGATGGTCTTGAGCCCGTAGCGCGAGACATCCCCCGCCTGTTCGAGGAACGCCGGCGAGAAGCCGAACACCGGCTTGCCGCTGGTATAGTCGACGGTCGCATCCTGGCTGTAGACTCGATAGCCGGTGGGGTTGAAGCGGATGTCCCCGCCCGGATAATTGCCGACGCCGTCATATGCCCACTGGCGCCCGTCCGTCAGGTTGAACTGGGCGTAGGACTGGTCGAGCTTGCGGCTGGCCTTTCCGTAGATGCCGCGGACCGTGGCGCTGAACTGCTCGCTCGGCTTCCAGTCGAGCTGGACGTTGTAGTTCTGCGACTCCGAACGGATGCGGAACGTCTCCGCATAGCTGTCGAAGTTCGGGAGGTCATAGGCATAGGTTTGGACGGTGTTGAGGTTGAACGGCCGAGTCTCGGTGACGCCACCGCCCAGGTCGACATTGCCGCTTACGACGGCACCCGTATCGCGCGACGCTGTCGGCAGGAACGGCGAGGATTGCCAATCCACCATCTGGAGCTGGAAGCCGGCGGTGCGATCGTATTGTGTTTGCTTGGTGTAGAAACCGTCAGCTGTTAGTCGCAGCGCGTCGGAGAATTCGAACTGCAGCGACGCATTTGCGCCGAAGCGCTCGCGGCTGGTGATGCGGTTCCAGGCGGTATGCGATTGCGGCGTAATGAACGCATCATTGGCGTCGCCGTCTCCATTAACGTCATACCCAAGCAGCTCGCCTTGAGCGCTTCGAATGGGCGTACCCCGGCTCACCCCGTTGTTCCCGACTGCGAAATCTCCCGCAACAGCGGGCGACACCGAGCCATCGGCATTGACGACCGCGTCGCGGCCGTATTCCGTTCGGGTCGTGACACCATAGTCCTGGATACCACGGAAGCTGTTGGCGAGGTCCAGGTCGCTATAGGCGGCCGATACCAGGATGCCGAAGCGGCCGGAGTTATAGGAGATCAGGCCGTTCGCGGACGGGTTCCACTTCTCCGTCTTGTCGCCGTACTGCGCCTCCGCCGCCCCGGCGATGGTCAGGCCGCTCTTGAGGTCGAACGGACGCCGGGTGAGGAGGTCCACCGTGCCCGAGAGACCCGCCTGCTGGAGCGAGGCGGTCGGCGACTTGAAGACGGTCGCGCCCGAGAAGAGCTGCGAGGGAATGTCGGTGAAGTTCGGTTGCACCGTGGTGACCGAGTTGGCACCCAGGAACTGCTCGCCGTTCATCAGGGTCGTCACCTGCGGCAGGCCGCGGATGTTGATGGCGCCGCCCTCGCCTGCCTCACGCCGGATCTGGACGCCGGGGATTCGCTGCAGCGAGTCCGCGATGGTGACGTCGGGAAGTTTGCCGATGTCCTGGGCACTGATCGCGTCGACGACGCTATCCGCCTCACGCTTCACCTCAATCGCGCGCGCCTGGGCAGCGCGAATGCCGGTGACGACGATCTCGGAACCGTCATCGTCCGACTGCGTGGGTGCCGCGACCGAGTCCTGCGGGCGCTCGATCGCCTCCGGATCGATCTGGGCGACATCCTGCGCCTGGGCGGTTCCGGCACCGAACGTGCCGAACGCAAGTGCGGACGTAGCCAACAATACGAGACGACGTGCGGAAACGCTTCCTGCAACCATGCCACCCCCTAGTCGACCGATGTCTTCCTCGGCTTCGAATAAGTAAATTACTTGTTCAATCTAGTAGAGAGGGTGTCAAGAACTTGCCGTTACCTAAAAAGTATACGCCCGGAGTGCGTCTCCGCGGCAACACTTCTCCCCAAGGGGGCAGGCGAGAAACGCTAGGCGCCCTTGGGCACCGGGGGAATGGATGTGCGAAGGGCGCTCTCCAGCCGCCTCGCAAGCAGGCCCGAGCGAGAGAAGCTGGCGGCGCTTCCACGCCGCCAGCGGTGCCGTCACTTCAATTCGCGGATCCAAATCGAACGAAAGCTGATCGGCGGGCTCGGATCGCCATGATCCTGCAGCTTGATCGGCGCGGGCCCATGCGCCTTGTACGCCGGCGCGCCGATATAGGCCGTCTCCCCCTTCAGCGCGACATGGTCCTGGACCAAAACCCCGTTCAGGAAGGCGGTCACATAAGCCGGGCTCGACACCGACCCGTCCGCAGCGAACACCGGGGCGGTCCAGATCACGTCGTAACTTTGCCATTCGCCCGGCGCGCGCACCGGGTTCGCGAGCGGCGCAGACTGCTTGTAGATGCTGCCGGCCTGACCGTTGACATACGTCTTGTTGCGGAAGCTATCCATGATCTGGAGCTCGTACCCGGCATCGCCGTCGCCGGTCGACGCCAGGAACAGGCCACTATTGCCCCGCGCCTGCCCCTCTCCCGTGATGTTGGCCGGGATGCGCCATTCGAGGTGGAGCTGGTAATTGCGGAAACGCTGCTTCGTCTCGATGTTGCCGGTCCCCTTGCGCACCGTCAGCACGCCATCGGCCACTGTCCAGCGCGCGGGGGACTTATCCTTGGTGGAGACCCACTGGCTGAGGTTCTTCCCGTCGAACAGCACCAATGCGTCGGACGGAGCCGGCGTCTGCGTCGCGGGCGCGGGCGTGACGACCGGAGGGACGGGTTGCCAGACCTCGGTATCCTCCGGGCGCGGCCCGGACTGGCCCGTCACGGCGGCCGTGCCCATCGCGGCCCCCAGCAGGGTTACACTGGCGGCGATTGCTGCGATCATAGTGCCCATCCCTTGCGATACTCCCGATCCAGAAATTGATTAGCCTCGGCGACGTTGGTGATGCGGTCGCCATCATATTCGATCGGCTGGTCGGCGCGCAGCGCCACCATGCCGAGCAGCATCGTTTCCGTGAGTGGCACGGCCACCGAGAATGGCGAGGAGATCGCCTCTTCGCCCCGGATCGCACGAATCCAGTTCATCTCGTGTCCGTCGCGCCCACCCAGGATCCGGGGCAGCGACATCGGCACCGCGGCCGCGCGCTCGGCCACGCCATCGCCGATCAGCACGGGCTTCTCCCCGTAGGTCTCGTGCATCAGCATGCCGCGGTCTCCGACATAGAGCACGCCGCCGTCCGGGTTCATGCGGGCAGTAAGGGGCATGGCCGTGGGCGTCGGCGGCATCAGCCCGCCATCGTACCACGTCATCGTGAGCGGCCCGCCCTTCGCCCGCCCGAACTGATAGGTCGTGATGTTGGCGAGCGGATAGCTGCCGAGATCGGCGGGTGGTTTGCCGTCCCAGATGTCCGTGTCGCCTCCCCACCGGCTGTGGCGCGTCTCGATACGGGTAGGAAGTCCCGGCTCCAGCGCCCAGACCGGGAAATCGACGAGGTGCGCGCCCATGTCGCCGAGCGAGCCGACGCCGAACGGCACCCAGCCCCGCCAATTGAAATGCGCGTAGTCGGGGTGATAGCCCCAATCCACCGGCGCCGGCCCAAGCCAGAGGTTCCAATCCAGCCTGGAGGGCGCGGTAACGGCGGCGGGACGCGCCTCTCCCTGCGGCCACAGCGGGCGATTGGTCCAGACATGCACCTCGCGCACTCGGCCGACCACACCCGCACGAATCCACTCGACCACACGGCGGCCGTCGTCGCCGGAATGGCCCTGGTTGCCCATCTGGGTCACGAGCTTGGGATTGCGCCGGGCGACCTCCAGCAGCGTGCGCCCCTCTCGGACCGTATAGGTCAGCGGCTTTTGCACATAAACATGAAGGCCGCGCTCCATCGCCTGCTTTGCGGCGATAGCATGGTGGTGGTCCGGCGTCGCGATCACCACCGCGTC
Organism: Sphingomonas sp. MJ1 (PH-R8); assembly: GCF_048058635.1. Classification (NCBI taxonomy): domain Bacteria; kingdom Pseudomonadati; phylum Pseudomonadota; class Alphaproteobacteria; order Sphingomonadales; family Sphingomonadaceae; genus Sphingomonas; species Sphingomonas sp. MJ1 (PH-R8). The sequence goes on along the minus strand of NZ_JBBEFX010000010.1, from coordinate 91,752 downwards.
GATGTCCTTGCGGGCATCGAACATGCGCCGGTAGTCAGTGAACCGGGCGGCGCGGTCATAGGCCGCCTTCAGCGGCTGCATCTCGGGCCGGGCGATGCCCTTGTTGTCGACGAAGCTCTTAGCAACATGATCGAAGTCGACATCGGCCAGCGCCACGATGTTCTGGCTGGTGAGCTTGGCCATGTTCTGCGCGCCCATGCCGCCGGCGCCGATCACCGCGACGTTGACCCGGTCGCTCGGCCGTAGGCGACGCGCCGCCGCCTGTCCCGGTATCGCAAGCAAGCCTGCTGTCGCGGCAGCGCCGCCGAGCCAGTCCCGCCGCGTCAGGCCATTTCCCTGTTCCGCCACGATCATCCTCTCCCCCCTTTTTTCTTTCCCGGCCGTCAGGCCGGTGGGCACGAGGAGCAGGCTAACAAGGGAAACACGTCCCTGCCACCTCCGGAAAGCAAAGCCGTCCAGAATTTCATTGGATCGCCGATGTCAGGGTAGTTTCTCTCGCCGCTTCCTATCCTTGCGGCAGCAGCTTAGGCTTCGACGAAAGAAGTCGAACTGGAGGGGCCGTAATGCAGCTTTTCGAAACGTCGTCGTCGCAAGCGCACCACGCGTCCGTGCGCTCTCTTCTGCGGCGGAGCGCCTGCGCAGCACTGCTGCTCATCACAGCGACACCGGCCACGGCGCAGAGCGGCGATCCCACCAGCTTTGCGAGCGCCGCGGACGTAGCCGCGCAGGTGGAGGAGATGGGCCGCGCGATGAAGCCGGGGCAAGGCTTCTCCAGCCGGCCGCTGGTGCGCGACGACAAGACGATAGCGGCGCTCGAATATTGGAAGGCGCCCGGCCGTCCCGCCGTCCATCCGGAGGAAGCCGAATACGCGCTGGTCGTGGCAGGCGCCGGCACGATGATCTCCGGGGGAACGCTCGAGGAGGCAAAGGTCACCCAACCCGGGCTGACCGAAGGAAGCCGCATCACCGGCGGCACGACACGCAAGCTGGTGCCGGGCGACGTCATCCTGATCCCAGCCGGCGTTCCGCACTGGTTCGGGATCACCGGCGATCGGCTGGTGCTGCTGGGCACAAAGCTACCGCGGCCGGAGGCACGCTGACGCCAGCGATCCCCGTGCAGCAAGGCGGGGAGCCAATCGCCGCACGCACCGTTGATCCGGGTGCATTTATTCGAAGGCCTGGACGCGATCCTCCTGGCGGCACTTTTGCTGCTGGTCGTCGCACGCAAGCTCAACGTCCCCTATCCGACGTTGCTGGCGGCAGCCGGCATCGGCTTCGCGCTGCTTCCCTTTGCCCCCGACATCGACCTCGATCCGGCTCTCGCGATGGCGCTGTTCATCGCGCCCGCACTGCTTCATGCCGCCTATCACACCAGCTTTCGGGGCCTGCGCCGCTTCTGGTTCCCGCTTTTGTCGCTGGCGGTCTTCGCCGTGCTGGTGACCACGGCCGCCGTCACGTTCGTTGGCGTCGCCGTGGCCGGACTTCCGCTTGCCGCAGCATTCGCCCTCGGCGCGATCGTCGCACCGCCCGATGCCGCGGCGGCAGAGGCCGTGCTGTCCGAAGTGGGCATCCCGCGCCGCGGCCTGCTGCTGCTGCAAGGAGAAAGTCTGCTCAACGACGCGACTGCCCTCCTCTTGTTCGGGCTGGCGGTCGCACTGGCGACGAACACCGACACGGCCGCCACCCCCCTCGTTCTCGCCGCAGCAGCGCCCGGCGGCATCCTGTTCGGCTTGGCGGCGGCCTGGCTGTACCTGCGGATCGTCCCGCTCTTTTCCGGAACGCTCGGCTCAAGCCTTGCCGATTTCGCGGTCACCTTCGCGATCTGGCTGCTCGCGGAGCGGCTCCATCTTTCCGCCGTGCTGGCGGTGGTCGCATTCGGCCTGCTGGTGGCGCAACGGCGTCCCCTCGGCCAGCCTGCCCGCGATCGGATCCAGAGCCGGGCGGTCTGGTCTGCGGGCGTGCTGGTCCTCAACGTGGTTGCCTTCATGATCATGGGGCTGCAGTCCCGCGACGTGCTCCTGCGGCTGGACAGCGCCGAGCGGCTTCCCGCGATCGTGTTTTCCCTGATCGTGCTGGCGACCGTCCTGGGTGCGCGGCTCGCCTGGGTGTTGCTGGTGCGCGCGTTCGAAGGCTTGATCTCGCGCCATCATGCACCCGCCTGGCTCCCAAAGCCGCCGCCCTGGCGTGCCGCGCTGATCCTCGGCTGGTCAGGAATGCGCGGACTGGTGACCCTTGCCACCGCCTTTGCCCTCCCGGCAGCCATGCCGGGGCGCGACCTGATCGTGCTCGCGGCGTTCACCGTCGTCATCGGCACCCTCGTCGTCCAAGGGCTGACGCTGGGGCCGCTGATCCGATGGCTCGACATCGGCGAGGACGCCGGATTAGCGACGAAGCTCGGTACGGCACGACGGCGGATCATCGATGCCGGCGTCGCGGTGCTCGCTGGCAACGAGAGCGATGCTGCCAGGGCGCTTCGCGTCCGCTATGGCGCCGCGGGGGCAGTTGCCGCGCATGCCGAGGATCCGCAAGCGCCCTCCGACTTCGACACGCTGCACCTCAAGGTCGTCGAGCATCAGCGCACCGCGCTCAACGAGATGCGGCAGAACGGGGACATCGCAGAGGATATCTACCGTCGCCTGCTGGAGGAACTCGACTGGTCTGAGGTCGAAGCGCGCTCCTTTTCCGACAATGTGCTGCGCTCCGCCTGACCCGGCACAGGGCGATTAACCTCGATAGTCTTCCACCGAACGTGCGGGTGTACCCGGCACCCTCAGCCTCACTTCATGCGCCCAGGAGGTTGCCGTAGCCGATCACCACGGTCGCCAGTACCAGCAGGGCGACGCCACCCCACACCATCGAGCGAACGCGCGGGTGTGCGTCTTTCCACTCGCGGAACGCAAAGCCCCACAGCGTCCCGAAGATGATGATGCTCGCCATGTGCAGCGTCCAGGACGAGAAGCCGAAGCGCCCCATTTGGCTTTCGCCCATGGTGTAGAAGAAGAACTGGAAATACCAGGCAGTGCCCGCGATCGCGCACAGGAGGTAGTTGCGCAGCAACGGCGCCCCGCCGCCCTTCCCGCCCCCGCGCCACTCGCCTGCGCTGCGGTTGCGCAGGATCAGGAACGCGCACCACAGAGCGTTGGTGACGAGCCCGCCGAACATAACGAGGCACAGCACCGGCAGGCCGGTCCACAGCGGGCCCGTTCCGGCCGCCGCGGACAGCGGCTTGATCGGTTCGCCGGCGGCAAGACCGAAGGCGAAGCAGGCCGACATGATCCCCGCGAAGATCGCGACGACGATACCCTTGCGGAAATCGAACTCGGCGACGGCGGCTGCTTTTTGCTCTGGCGAGAGCGCGGCGTCCTTGCGCGCACCCGCCATCGCCACGACGACGATGCCGGCAAGCGTCATCACCAGACCCAACAGGATGATGTTGCCCGATGGCGTGTCGAGCAGCTTCTCCTGGAGGTCGCCCTGGAAGATCGGCGGGATCAGCGTGCCGAATACGGTACACAACCCCAACACCACCGCCATGCCGAGCGACAGCCCTAGGTAGCGCATCACCAAGCCGTAGCCGAGGCCGCCGAAGCCCCACAGCAGGCCGAAAAACACCGGCCACAACAAGGTGGCGGTGGGCGTTCGGGAAAGGACGCCGAGCAGGTCCTCGGTCTGGATCGCGGCGAAGAACCACGGCGCGAGCAGCCAGGAGAAGACGCCGCCGGTCAGCCAGTAGATCTCCCAGCTCCAGCGCTTCACGCCCTTGTAGGGGACGTAGAAACTGGCGGAGGCGAGGCCGCCGATCCAGTGGAACAGCACGCCCAGAAGCGGATTTGCGCCCATCACAGATCCAGCTCCAGACGATAGACGCGGTTGGCAGTGCGCCCGAACAGGTCGCGACGCTCGCCTTCCGAAAAATCGGCGACGATCGCGTGATAGGCTTCAAGATGCTGGTCGAAGGGAGCGAACAGCTTGTCGGTGGGGCTGTCGCTCGCGAACAGGCAGCGGTCCGTCCCGAACAGGTCGATCGCCTCCAGCAGGAACGGCCGGATGCTTTCGACCGTCCAGTTACGGTCGATGAAGCCGACGCCCGACAGCTTGATCGAGACGTGCGGGGATTGCGCGAGCGCACGCAGGCCGTGGCGCCAGCGGGTAAGCCCCTCCCGCTCGGTCGGGATCGGCATGCCGACATGGTTGATGATGACCGGGATGTCCGGGTGGCGCTCGATCAACGGTGCCAACCCTGCCATCTGCCCGGCATAGCATTGCAGGTCGAACGACAGCCCATAGCGCGCGAGCAGCCCGAACCCCGCCCACCATTGGTCGTCCTGGGTGACGTCGTGCGGCGTGTAGGTGCGCAGGGGATTGGTGTGCCAGTTGACGATCTGGCGGATGCCGCGGACATGGGGGTTCGCGGCCTGCGCCTCCAGCAGCGGCTCGACGCCGGGATCATGGAGCGGCGCAAAGGCGACGATGGCATTGGGCATGCCGCGGTCGGCGGCAATCGCCTCCAGCCGTTCGGTTTCGTCGAGTGCCTGCGAAGGGTCGGCACCGGCCTCGATGTGGACGATGCCCTTGACGTTCCAGCACCGGGCATCGGCGCAATAGTCGTCGATCCGATAATCGCGCGCGATCGGCTCGGTGACGCCTGCGGGCCCCTCGGTGAAGGGCGGGGTCAGCCAGGGATAGCGGATGTGGCCGAGGTCCCAAAGATGGACATGGGCGTCGACGAACGGAATGGCTTCCATGGGTCTCCTCTCGTGTGACGCGCCGCCTCTTTCGGGCGGTCGCGCAGCGGGATCAGAAGGTTGTGCGCCCCCCGGATGTGTCGAAGGTGGCGGCGGTGGTGAAACTGCATTCCTCGCTCGCCATGAAGCACACCATCGCGGCGCTTTCCTCGACCTCGCCCAGGCGCCCCATCGGGATCTTGGATCGCATGTAGTCCACCTGGCTCTGCGGCAATTGCGCCAGGATCGGGCTTTCGAACGTGGCGGGGGTCAGCGCGTTGGCGATGATGCCGCTACCGGCAAGCTCCTTGCCGAGCGACTTGGTGAAGCCGATGACCCCTGCCTTGGACGCCGAATAGGCAGAGGCATTGGGATTGCCTTCCTTGCCCGCGACGGAGGCGACGTTGACGATCCGGCCATAGCCGTGGCGCAGCATGTACGGCACCACCGCGCGTACGCAGTAGAAGATGCCGTTCAGGTTGATGTCGATCACCCGGAGCCAGCTGTCGATCGGGAACTCGTGCGCCGGCTTGGTCGCGCCGGTGATGCCGGCGGAAGCGACGAGCACATCGATCCGCCCGAGCGCCTCGAAGGTAGCGGCCGCAGCCGCCTCGACCGCCTGCTGATCCGACACGTCGAGAGCGACGACATGCGCCGCCCCAATCCGATCCTTCGCGGTCGCAAGCGCTTGCGGATTCACGTCCCAAAGCGCGACCTTTCCGCCTTCGGCGATGATCCGCTTGGCGGAAGCGAGCCCAAGACCCGAGGCGCCGCCGGTGACGACGGCAACCTGCCCGGCGAACCGGTCGGGGAAGACACTCACCCCAGCACCTCGTCACCCAGGTGGCGCCACGCGACGACGTTCTGCTGCTGCTCGCCGAGGCCGGCGATCCCCAGGCGCATTGTGTCTCCCGCCTTGAGGAAGATCTTGTGAGGCTTCTTGCCCTCGCCCACGCCCGGCGGGGTACCCGTGATCAGCAGGTCGCCGGGATAGAGAGTCATGTAGCGGCTGACGTAGCTGATGATCTGCTTGACGTCGAAGATCATGGTGCGGGTGTTGCCGGTCTGCATCCGCTCGCCGTTCACGTCGAGAAACATGTCGAGGTTCTGGCAGTCGGCGACCTTGTCCGGGGTCACGAGCCAGGGGCCCACGGGACAGAAGGTGTCATGGCCCTTGCCCTTGGACCACTGGCTGCCGCGCTCCTTCTGATTGAAGCGTTCGGAGACGTCGTTGGCGACGGTGAAGCCCGCCACATGCGCCAGCGCGCCGTCCTCCTCGACGTAGCGGCAGGTCCTGCCGATCACGACGCCCAACTCGACTTCCCAATCGGTATGGGTGGAATCCTTCGGAATCATCACTTCGTCATTGGGTCCGGTGAGGCTGGAGAGCGCCTTCATGAACATGACCGGCTCGGTCGGGATCGGCAGGTTGGATTCGATCGCATGGTCCTCATAGTTGAGACCGATCGCGACGATCTTGCCGATACCTTCCACGGGTACGCCATAGCGCGGGGTCTCCTCGACCACGGGCAGGCTCTCGACGTCGAAATCGCCGAGCGAGGCGATCGCGGCGACGGTCAGCCGGTCGACCTTGCCTGACAGGTCGCGCAGCACGCCCCGGGCGTCGACCACGCCGGGCTTTTCGGATCCGCGGGCACCAAAGCGGCAGAATTTCATGGGAGAGGCTTCTTTCGTTGGGGCTTGGGAAAAAGGGAGGAGATCAGCGTGCGTACGGGCGATGCATCGGCAGGTCGCGGTTGAGCTCCACGCCGAAACCGGGCTTGTCGAGTGCACTCGCACGCAGGCGGCCGTTCACCGGCACGGGCTCGCCGATCAGTTGCGGGTGGAACATCGGCACCACTTCGCTCGGCCCCGGATGCATCATCAGGAACTCGGCGAAGGGCGAATTATGGCGCGTGATGACGAAGTGGTAGCTGTAGACCGATGAGCCATGCGGCACGACCAGCTTGCCATGCGCGTCGGCGAGCGCGGAGATCTTGAGCAATTCGGTCACGCCGCCGCACCAGCCCACATCGGGCTGGAGGATGTCGCAGCAGCCCATCTCCAGCAGCATGCGGAAGCCCCAGCGGGTCGCCTCATGCTCGCCGGTGGTGACCAGCATGCCCCGGGGCACGTTGCGCTTCAGTTCCGCATAGCCCCAGTAGTCGTCGGGGCTGATCGCCTCCTCGATCCACTTCAGGCCGTGCTCGTGCGCCGCAAGCGCCAGGCGCGTCGCATAGTCGACGTCGAGCGCCATCCAGCAATCCAGCATCAGCCAGAAGTCGGGGCCGACCCGCTCCCGCATCGTCGCCAGTTCGGCGATGTTCTTGCGGAACCCCTCGATGCCCTCGGCAGGACTGTGGTGGAGCGGCATCTTGCCACCGATGAAGCCCATGTCCTTGGCAAGGTCCGGCCGAGAGCCGGTCGCGTAGAATTGCAGTTCGTCGCGCACCGCCCCGCCGAGCAGCGCATGCACCGGCTCCCCGCGAAGCTTGCCGAGCAGGTCCCAGAGCGCAAGGTCGACACCGGAGATGGCATTCACCACCAACCCCTTGCGGCCGTAATATTGGGTCGAGAAGTACATCTGGTCCCAGATCTTCTCGTACTCGGCCGGATTGCGACCTTCGAGGAAGCGGGCGAGGTGCCGCTCGACGATGAAGCAGGCGGGCTCGCCGCCGGTCGTCAACGCAAAGCCGATCGTGCCGTCCTCGGCCTCGATCTCCACCACCAGCGTGCCCAGCACGTTGATGCCGAAGCTCTGCCGGGACTGGCGGTACTCGGGGTAGCGCGCCATCGGCGTCGCGATATGATCGTCGATCCAGTGGCCTGCCCCCTGGTCGTGATAGTCGGCCCCGCCGCCACGGACGGTGAATGCTCGAACGTGCTTGATCCTGGGAAGCCCGGTGTATGCCATTTGCACCATCCCCTTGTTCGACGCCGCCTTGCCGGCGATCGTGCTCACTGCCTGTTACCGATACCATCTGGTGATACGGATTTCGATGATATGAGGGGATCGTCTGCCCTCGCGCCGCATCTCCCGGCGATGCCCATTTACAATCTCAATTTGTGAGATAGGATGTTACGAGATGGAAAATACCGCGTCAAACGAAGAATTGCCGGAGGCAAAGCCCGCTTCGAAGGTGCAGGGCAGTCAGACGCTGCTGCGCGGGCTCGACCTGCTGGACCAGGTGGTCGACGGGCCGGTGCGGCTCGCCGAGCTTTCCGCGCGCATGGGGCTGACGCGCTCGACCACCCATCGCCTTGCCAATGCGCTGATCGACCGCGGCTTCGTCACCTACCTCCCGCGTGAGGGCTATCAGCTGGGACCCAAGCTGCTGCAGCTAGGGTTCCTGGCGCAGAGCCAGGCCGATGTGGTGCAGATCGCCCGCCCCCGTATCGAGGCGCTGGCGGCGCAGAGCGAGGATACGGTGCATTTCGGCCGGCTGGACGGCGAGCTCGCGCTCTACCTGGACAAGATCCCGGGGCGGCGGCGGGTCGACATCTCCAGCCGCGTGGGCGACCGCCAGCCCCTCACCTCCACCGGCCTGGGCAAGGCGCTGCTGCTCGATGCGCCGGAGGCCGAGTGGCAGCGCGCGTTCGAGCGCGAACAGGCGGGCGGCGCGCCCTCGATCGACTACGCCACCTGGCTGCAACGGATGCGGGGCTATGTGGCCGCAGGCCATGCGTTCGACCTGGAGGAGAACGAGGATCTGATCCGCTGCGTGGCGGCGCCCGTGCGCGATGCGTCCGGCAAGATCGTCGCCGCCATCAGCCTGTCGAGCGCGGCGCAATATATGGACGACGACCGGATGGCGGCGCTGAGTCACGAAGTCCGTGGCACCGCCGAACAGATCAGCCGCGATCTTGGCTGGACCCCCACCGCCCGTCCACCCAAACGCCGATAACGAGAGGATTGCCGACCCGTGAAGCTGCTCGAAGGAAAGACCGTCCTTGTCACCGGCGCCTCGACCGGCATCGGCCGTGCGGCCGCGATCGGCGCCGCACAACATGGTGCCAACGTCGTCATCAACTATCACAGCCGCGACGAGGACGCGGAAAGCTGCATCACCGCGATCGAGGCGGCCGGTCGGCGTGGGCTGGCGGTCAAGGGCGACGTGGCCGACGCAGCGACGGCGACCGACTTCGTGGCACGCGCGGTCGACCGCTTCGGCGGGGTCGACGTGATGGTGAGCAACGCGGGCATCTGCCCCTTTCACGCGTTTCTCGACATCCCGGCGGAGACGGTGGAGCGCACCTTCCGCGTCAACCTGCACGGCGCCTATTACATGGTGCAGGCAGCCGCGCGCCAGATGGTGGAGCAGGGCCGCGGTGGCGCGATCGTGGCAGTGTCCTCGATCTCGGCACTGGTCGGCGGCGAGTTCCAAACCCACTACACTCCCACCAAAGCTGGCGTGCATTCGCTGATGCAGTCGACCGCGATCGCGCTCGGCAAACACGGCATCCGCTGCAACTCGGTGCTTCCGGGCACCATCCTCACCGAGATCAACAAGGACGATCTCGCGGACGAGGAGAAGCGCCGGTACATGGAGGCGCGCACGCCCTTGGGGCGCCTGGGACAGCCGGAGGACATGGTCGGCCCGATCGTGTTCCTGGCCTCCGACATGGCAGCCTATGTCACCGGCGCCGCGCTGCTGGTGGACGGCGGCATGTACGTGAACCTGCAATGAGGACGGGCATCCCCTTCCCCGCCCGATCCGCGGCGCCGGTTGCCACCGCGGCCTGACATGCCCCCTTCCCCCCGCCCCCGCGTGGCGCTCTTCGTCACCTGCCTGGTGGATGCCATGCGGCCGCGCATCGGCTTTGCGGCGCTCGCCGCGCTGGAGGACGCGGGGTGCGAGGTGGTGGTGCCGGCGGCACAGACCTGTTGCGGGCAGCCGGCGCTGAACTCCGGGCATGCTGCAGCGGCGGCCGCCATCGCGCGGCAAACGATCGCGCTGCTCGAGCCGTATGAAGCGGTGGTGGTGCCGAGCGGGTCCTGCGCGGCGACGATCGCCTGCCACTATCCCGAGTTGCTCGCGAACGACCCGGCCTGGCTACCCCGCGCGCAAGCCCTGGCGTCGCGGACGTACGAGATTCTCACCTATCTCGACCAGGTCTGCGATTGGCGGCCACGTGCTGCGCTGGAGGCGAGCGTCGCCTATCACGACAGTTGCTCGGGCTTGCGCGAACTGGGGATCAAGCGGCAGCCACGGCGGCTGCTCTCCCAGGTGAAGGGGCTGCGGCAGGTGCCGCTTGCCGGCGCGGAGACCTGCTGCGGCTTCGGCGGCACCTTTTGCGTCAAATACCCCAGCATCTCCAACGCGATCGTCGAGGAGAAAGCTGCGGCGATCGAGACCAGCGGCGCGGACCTGCTGCTGTCGGGCGACCTCGGCTGCCTGATGAACATGGCGGGAAAGCTTCACCGACGCGGTGCATCTACCCGCGCGTTTCATACCGTGGAGGTGCTGGCAGGCATGGCCGACGGCCCTGCCATCGGCGAGGCGCCGTGAGCGGCTTTACCCGGCGCGTCGAGCACGCACTCGCCGACCCCGTCCTGAAGATCGCGGTCGAGCGTACTGCTGGTACCGCCGAGGCCAAGCGCGCGATTGCCGTCACCGCCTTTCCGGATTTCGAGGCGGCACGGACGCGTGCGGCGGCGATCAAGGACCATGTCGTCGCAAACCTCGGCCACTATCTTCAGGAATTCGAGGCTAACGCGGAGGCGGCCGGCGCCACCGTCCACTGGGCGCGGACCGCCGAGGAAGCCTGCGAGACCGTCGTCGGCATCTGCAAGCGTGCCGGCGCGCGCTCCGTCGCGCGGTCGAAGTCGATGCTGGGGGAGGAGATCGGTCTTCCCCACGCACTCGCGGAAGCCGGGATCGAGCGGGTCGAAACGGACCTTGCCGAACACATCATCCAGCTGTCCGGCGAGCGCCCCTCGCACATCGTCTGGCCGGCGATGCACAAAACGCGCGAGCAGGTATCTGCGCTCTTTCGTGCCCGGCACCGCGAGCCGCATCTGGAAGAAACGATTGCGGCGATGGCCGAAAGCGCTCGCCGTCACCTTCGCTCGGCGATGCTGGACGCGGACGTGGGCATCTCCGGCGCGAACTTCCTGATTGCGGACACCGGCAGCGTCTGCACCGTGACGAACGAGGGAAATGCGGAGCTCTCGATCGTGCCGCCGCGTGTCCACATCGTAACCGCCGGCATCGAGAAGGTGGTGCCGTCCCTGCCGCACGCCATCCACATGCTGCGGATGCTGGCCCGGTCGGCCACCGGCGCGGCGCTCACTCAGTACACCACCTTCTACACTGGGCCGCGGCGTGCCGGCGATCGCGACGGCCCGGAAGAAATGCACATCGTGCTGGTCGACAACGGCCGCACGGAAATGCGCGAGAGCGGCCTCGCGGAGATGCTGCGCTGCATCCGGTGCGGCGCCTGCATGAACCATTGCGTGGTGTTTCGGCAGATCGGTGGCCATGCCTATGGCGGCACCTATCCTGGGCCCATGGGTGCGGTGCTGACTCCTGCCCTCGACGGGCTGTCGGCGAACCGGGACCTGGTCCACGCCTGCACGATGAACGGCAAGTGCCAGGAGGTCTGCCCGGTCAACATCCCCCTCCCCACCCTGTTGCGCGGTTGGCGCGAGAAGAGTTGGCGCGAGGGGCTGGAGCCGCAGACGGTGCGCCGGGCGCTGGGACTCTGGGCGTGGGGCGTGCGCCACCCGCGGCTCTACCGCCTCGGCAGCGCACTGGCGGTACGCGCCATGCGCATGGCGGCGCGGGCGGGCTGGATCTCGCGACTTCCGCTCGCGGGAGGGTGGACCCGGCATCGTGATCTTCCCGCACCCGAAAGCACGACCTTCATGGAACAATATGCACGAGGGAGGCGCCGGTGAGCGCACGAGATGCCATCCTCGGGCGCTTGGGACGTTCGCGGCCCAGCGGTGCGATCGCTCGGGAGGCGGCGATCCTAGCAAAGGGCCCGGAACGCCCGTTGGTGGCCCCTGAGGCACTTATCCCACAGTTCCTGGCGCAACTGGGGCTTGCGAGCGTGGCTGCCACCTTCGAACGGGTGCGCGACTGGTCAGCGGTTCCTGCCGCCGCAGCGGCCTATTTGGACGCAAGCGCCCTCCCCCGCTCGCTCTACCTGCCCCCGGACCCGCGCCTGCGCACCTGCGACTGGAACGGCTTTTCGCTCAGGGAGACATGCGCCCCGGACGAACCGGTGGCGATCGCGCGCGCGGTGTCCGCGGTTGCCGAGACGGGCTCGCTGATCTTCGAGACCGGGCCTGCGGCGCCCATGCTGCCGAACTTCCTGACGCTCCATCACCTGGTGGTGGTCGAGGCGCGAACGATCGTGGCCCAGCTCGAAGACATCCCTGCGCATCTGCGGGATGTGCGCGCTCATTATTGGGTGACCGGCGTGTCCGGCACCACCGACATCGAAGGGCAATATGTGCGCGGCGCCCATGGCCCGCGCTTCCTCCACGTGCTGCTCGTTACGGATACCCCTGACTAGAGCCCAGTACTCCCCGGCTGCCGAAGCATTGGGTTCGGGCGGACAGAATCACTCCGAGCGGGAAACGGGCGGGCATGCTGGAGAAGCATCCGGATCAGTCGTACCGGTTTCGCAATTACCGGCAATGCACGGCGGCGTTGACGTTGAACGTGCGGCGGCTAGCTTCGCGTGCGTAAGGCTGGGGGCCAAGGTTGCGTATCGCCATCATTGACGACAGCGGCTTGCGCGCCACGATCCTTGAGGAAGGGCTGCGCGACGCGGGTTTTGACGAGATCGAGGTCGTGCCTCCGCAGGGTGCTTTCGTCGCCCGGCTGGAACGCATGGCGCCGGACGTCGTGCTGATGAACCTCGGCAACGCCAGCCGTGATTCGCTCGAGGAGATGCTCGCGGTCAGCCGGGCACTGGCGCGTCCGATCGCAATGTTCGTGGACCAGTCGGACGAGTCGATGATCGGGGCCGCGATAGACGCCGGAATTTCCGCCTATGTCGTGGACGGGCTGCGCAAGGAGCGCATCAAACCCGTGCTCGAACTCGCGATCCGGCGGTTCAATGCCTTTTCCAAGCTGCAGGCAGAGCTTGATGCCGCTCGTACCGAACTTGCCGACCGCAAGACGGTCGACCGCGCGAAGGCCATTCTGATGAAGAGCCGCGGCCTCGACGAGCCCGGCGCCTATGCACTGCTGCGCACCACCGCGATGAAGCAGGGACGGCGCATCGTCGAGGTGGCCGAAGCCCTGATCACTGCCGCCGACTTGCTGGGAGATGGGCGATGACGCCGCTCGCGATCGCTTTCCTCCCGCTTACCGACAGCGCGCCGTTGGTCGCAGCCCGCGAGCGCGGTTTTGCGGAGGCGGAAGGGATTTCGCTTCGGCTGGTGCGGGACACCAGCTGGGCGGCCGTGCGCGATCGGCTGGTCTACGGTCAGGTGCAGTGCGCGCACCTGCTGGCGCCGCTCGCAGTCGCCGTGACCCTGGGGCTCAGCCAAGCCCCGTGCCCGATTGCCGCCCCGTTCAAGCTCAACGACAACGGGAACGCTCTGACGCTCTCGTCGGAATTAGCCGCGGCGCTCGATCCCGATCCGCGCAACCGCGTTGCCGATCCGATCGCGACCGCGCACGATTTCGCCGCTGCGATCGGGCTGCATCGCCGCAAGCCGATCATCGGCATCGTCCACCGCTTTTCAAGCCACGCGATGATGTTGCGCTATTGGCTGGGCTATGCCGGGATCAACCCCGATCGCGACGTGACGCTGCGGGTGCTGCCTCCGTCACTCATGACCCAGGCGCTGCGGTTGGGCGAGATCGATGGCTTCATCGCGGGTGAGCCCTGGAGCAGCGTCTCCGTGGCCGAAGGCATCGGGGAGATCGCCGCGGCAGGCGTGAACATCTGGCAGCGCGGCGTCGAAAAGGTGCTGGCGACCCGGACGGATTGGGCCGAAGCCCATGGCGATGACCTCGACCGGCTCCTCCGCGCGCTCGATCGCGCCGCCGCGTGGTGTGACGATCCGGCGAATCACGAGGAACTGGCGGCGCTGCTCGCCAGACCGGAATATGTCGACCAGGCGCCAAGCTTGATTGGCCAAGCGTTGAGCGGTCGCATGCCGCTCCGGCGAGGCGACGAGCCGGTAAGCCTGCCCGACTTCCTGGTGTTTCACCGCGGCGCGGCTAACTTCCCGTGGCGTAGTCAGGCGCTGTGGATCTATTCGCAGCTCGTCCGCTGGCAGATGGTGGCTCCCAGCCCGGAGGCTGAGCGCGCAGCGGCCGGCGTGTTCCGCTCCGACCTCTATCGCCGCGCGCTCGCCGGAAGCGGAGTCGCGATGCCCGGGGCAAGCATGAAAGTGGAGGGCGCGCTCGCACAGCCGATGCCGGCCGCTTCGCACCAAGGCACTCTGACACTGGCGCCAGACCGGTTCTTCGATGGGCTCGCCTTCGATCCGGAGGATGTCGCCGGCTATCTGGAAGCCCTGCGACAGTCGTGAAGTTTTTGCACTTGCGAAGTGGCGCCAAACGCGTCAGCTTCTCCCATGACGCCTGAACGAACAGGCGCCAGCATCGGATGATTGCGCCAACGTTGGTGCGGTTCTCCACTGTTAGACAGCAAAGCCGCTGTCCGATCACCGCTTGAGGCGGGAGGTCGGAGGCGGCTTTTTTCGTGTCTGCGGCACATGGGAGCAGTGCGGATGAAGGTCGCGGAACTGTTACACGAAGGCTTCAACTGGATCGGAGGCGGTGCGGACATTGATTTCCGTCCGAAGCGCAAGAAGTCGGACTTCTGGAGTAGCGGCCACACGCCGACGCTGATTGCCGCCTTTTTATACTTCGACCTCGCGTTCATGGTTTGGGTGTTGCTGGGGCCGCTCGCCCCCCAGATCGCGGCCGACCTGGGACTCAGCCCTGCGCAGAAGGGACTGATGGTTGCGACGCCGACGCTTGCCGGCGCGATGCTGCGGCTGGTCATCGGTCTGCTCGCCGACCGGATCGGGCCCAAGCGGACCGGCGTCATTGGCCAGCTGATCGTCATCGCAGGGCTGTTCGCCGGGTGGTCGTTCGGCGTCCACAGTTTCGCCGGAACGCTCGCGTTGGGGACGATCCTCGGTTTCGCAGGTGCAAGCTTCGCCGTCGCACTCCCGCTCGCCAGCCGCTGGTACCCACCCGTGCATCAGGGCAAGGCGATGGGCATCGCCGGGATGGGCAATTCGGGCACCGTTCTCGCCGCCTTGTTCGCGCCTGCACTAGCCATCACGTTCGGCTGGAATGCGGTGCTCGGTCTCGCCTGCATCCCGCTGACGCTCGTGCTCGTCGTCTTCATCGTGCTGGCGAAAGACGCGCCCGACCAGCCAGCGCCCCGGCCGCTCAGCGCGTATCTGGAGCCGCTGCGCACGGCCGATGCCTGGTGGTTCATGCTCTTCTATGGCGTGACCTTTGGCGGCTTTTCCGGGCTCGCCTCCTCGCTCACCATCTATTTCTCGGACGCGTTCGCGCTAAGCCCCGTCACCGCGGGCCGTTGCACGGCGGCTTGCGTGTTCGCGGGATCGCTCGTCCGGCCGCTTGGCGGTGCACTCGCGGACCGGATCGGGGGCGTGGCCACCCTGACGGGGGTCTATGCGGTCGCGGCACTCGGGCTGCTGGGCGTCAGCACGTCTCCTGCCGATCTTGGTGCCGCACTGGGGCTGTTCGTCGTCGCGATGCTGGCGCTCGGGACCGGCAATGGCGCCGTGTTCCAGCTCGTGCCGCAGCGGTTCGGTAAGGAGATCGGCATCCTCACCGGAGTGGTGGGCATGGCAGGCGGCGTTGGTGGTTTCTACCTCGCCTCCTCGCTTGGGTTCGCCCGGCAGGTGACCGGCGGGTTTGGCCCTGGGTTCCTGATCTTTGCCCTGCTGACGCTCGTGGCGCTTGCCGGGCTGACCTTCGTGAAGGGCCGGTGGCGCATCCGCTGGGCCGCCGCTGCGGGCGTACGGATCTAATGCTCGCGCCCTCCCCCCACCTTTGATCCAAGCTGTGAGGCTGCATCCATGACGCACCACATCAAGCGCCCGCACCTCGTCGTGATCGGCAACGGCATGGCCGGCTGCCGCGCGATCGAGGAACTGCTTGCGCGCGATCCCGACCGCTTCCGTGTCACCATCTTCGGCGCCGAGCCGCATGTGAACTATAATCGCATCATGCTCTCGCCCCTGCTGGCGGGCGAGAAGACGTTCGACGACATCGTGATCAACGGACCCGACTGGTACCGCGACAACGGCATCGAGCTGGTGGCGGGCGATCCGGTGACGGCGATCGATCGCGCGGCAAAGACCGTGACCTCGCGCAGCGGCCGCACCGTGCAGTACGACAAGCTGCTGATCGCGACCGGCTCCGACCCCTTTATCATCCCCGTACCTGGTAGGGACCTGCCAGGAGTGGTCAGCTTCCGCGACATGAACGACGTGGACGCGATGCTCGCGGCGGCCCAGCGCGGCGGCGAGGCGGTGGTGATCGGCGGCGGCCTGCTCGGTCTGGAAGCAGCGCACGGGCTCTCCCTGCGTGGCATGAAGGTGACCGTACTCCATCTGATGCCGACGCTGATGGAGCGGCAGCTTGACGAAGCGGCAAGCTGGCTCCTCCGGTCGGCGCTCGAAGCGCGCGGACAGACCATCCTGACCGGCGCGGACACTGCCGAGATCGTCGGCGGGGACACCGTCGGGGGCGTGCGGCTCAAGGACGGGCGCTTGATCCCGGCGAGCCTGGTGGTGATGGCGGTCGGCATCCGGCCGAGCACCACGCTCGCGCGGGCCGCCGGGCTCGAGGTCGCGCGTGGCATCAAGGTCGATGACCATCTGGTGACCAGCGACCCCGACATCCTGGCGGTCGGGGAGTGCGTCGAACACGACGGGCAGGTCTATGGCCTCGTCGCTCCGCTGTGGGATATGTGTCGCGCCCTCGCCGATGGGCTGACCGAGCGACCCACAGGCTACAAGGGTTCGGTCACGTCGACCAAGCTTAAGGTTTCGGGCATCGACGTGTTCTCCGCGGGCGACTTCTCCGGCGGCGATGGTGCCGAGGACATCGTGCTGCGCGACGCCAGCCGCGGAGTCTACAAGCGCGTGGTGGTCCGGAACGACCGCATCATAGGCGCGGTGCTGTATGGCGATACCGCAGATGGCAGCTGGTATTTCGACCTGCTCAAGAAGCAGGACGACATTTCCGAACTGCGCGACCTCCTGATCTTCGGCCAGATCTATGCCCAGGGAGGGGGGCAAGCGGACCCTAAGGCGGCCGTTGCGGCGCTCTCGGACGATGCCGAGATCTGCGGCTGCAACGGCGTCAGCAAGGGCCAGGTGGTGGCATGCATCGCCGACGGTGCCGCGAGCATCGACGCGGTGCGCGCCGGCTGCAAGGCGTCGGCGAGTTGCGGGTCGTGTACCGGTATCGTCGAAAACCTGCTGGCACTGACGCTCGGCGATGACGTCCAGACCGGCGCCAAGACGATGTGCGAGTGCACCAGCTTCGGCCATGACGACGTCCGCCGCGAGATCGTCGCGCAGGGAATGCGCTCGATCCCGGAGGTGATGCAGAAGCTGCATTGGAGCACCCCAGACGGCTGTTCCTCCTGCCGGCCTGCGCTGAACTATTATCTGCTCTGCGCGTGGCCGGGCGAATATCGGGATGACCAACAGAGCCGCTTCGTCAACGAGCGCATGCACGCCAACATCCAGAAGGACGGCACCTACTCGGTCGTGCCTCGCATGTGGGGCGGGCTTACCAACCCACGCGAACTGCGCGCGATCGCGGACGTGGTCGAGAAATATAACGCACCCATGGTCAAGGTGACCGGAGGTCAGCGGCTCGACATCTTCGGGATCAAGAAAGAGGATCTGCCCGCCGTCTGGGCCGATCTCAACGCCGCCGGCATGGTTTCGGGTCATGCCTATGGCAAGTCGCTGCGCACGGTGAAGACCTGTGTCGGCTCCGAATGGTGCCGCTTCGGCACGCAGGATTCGACCGGACTCGGCGTCAAGCTCGAGCGGATGAGCTGGGGCTCATGGATGCCGCACAAGTTCAAGATCGCGGTCTCGGGATGCCCCCGCAATTGCGCCGAGGCGACGATCAAGGACTTTGGCGTGGTGTGTGTCGATAGCGGCTATGAGCTGCATGTCGGCGGCAATGGCGGGATCAAGGTTCGCGCCACCGACCTGCTGTGCAAGGTCGCGACCGAGGCGGATGCGATGGCGTATTGCGCCGCCTTTATCCAGCTGTACCGCGAGGAGGCACGGTATCTGGAACGCACCGCCCCGTGGCTGGAACGCGTCGGGCTCGATTACCTCAAGGCACGCATCGTGGAAGATGCGCAGGGCCGCGAAGCGCTGACCGCGCGCTTCCTGGATTCGCAGCGCTTCAGCCAGGAGGATCCTTGGGCAGAGCGCGTCGCCGGGCAGGAGCGCGCGCAGCATGCGCACATGGCGGCGTTCACCCCCGTTCGTGAGGAGGAAATCGCATGATCGGCGAATGGCTCGACATCGGCTGGCTCGACGAGATCCCGCCGCGAGGCGCGCGCACCGTGCCGGTGGAGGGCGGCGAGGAGATCGCCGTGTTCCGCACCGGCGACAACCGCGTGTTCGCGCTGGTCAATCGTTGTCCGCACAAGGGGGGACCGCTCGCACAGGGCATTGTCCACGGCCACAGCGTCGCCTGCCCGCTCCACAACTGGAACATCGCGTTGGCAAGCGGCGAGGCCGAGGGACCGGACAAGGGCTGCACGCCGACGATCCCGGTGAAGGTGGATGCCGGGCGCGTGCTGATCTGCCGTGCCGGCGTGATGCAGGCCGCCGCCTGATGCCGGAGCCGGTCCGTACCACCTGCGCCTATTGCGGGGTCGGCTGCGGGATCGTGGCGACGCGCACCGGTGAGCGCGCGGTGTCGATCCAAGGCGACCCGGACCACCCGGCCAACCACGGCAAGCTCTGTTCGAAGGGCACGCATCTCGGTGAGACGGTGGGTCTCGAAGGCCGGCTTCTCCACCCGATGATCGGCAGGCGCCGCGCCAGCTGGGACAAGGCGCTGGACCTGGTGGCACATCGCTTCGCCAAGACGATCGCGGAGCACGGGCCCGACAGCGTCGCCTTTTACGTTTCCGGACAATTGCTGACCGAGGACTATTACGTCGCCAACAAGCTGATGAAGGGCTTCATCGGTTCGGCGAACATCGACACCAACTCGCGGCTTTGCATGTCGAGCGCGGTCACCGGGCACCTCCGGGCATTCGGCGAGGACGTGGTGCCCGCCAGCTACAACGACATCGATGTCGCCGACCTGATCGTCCTGATCGGCTCCAACACCGCATGGTGCCATCCAATCGTCTACCAACGAATCCGGGCGCGCTGCGATGCGGGTGCGAAGCTCGTCGTCATCGATCCCCGCCGCACCGAAACGGCAGAAGGTGCCGACCTGCATCTTGCCATCCGCCCCGGCAGCGACGTCGCGCTGATGAACGGCCTGCTGATGCACTGCCGCGAAGCAGGGCTGATCGACCGCGCCTATCTCGCGCGAAGCGTCTCGGAGCCGGAAGGCTTTTGGGAAACGATCGGCGCGGGAAGCGACCTCTGGTCGGTGGCCCGCACCTGCGACGTGCCCGCCGCCGACCTCTTGCGCTTCTATGAGATGTTCGCGGCCAACCCGCGCACCGTCACGCTCTTCAGCCAGGGGATCAATCAGTCGCTGCGCGGGACCGATCAGGTCAACGCGATCCTCAATCTCCACCTCGCCACCGGTCGCATCGGCAAGCCGGGCGCGGCGCCTTTCTCGATTACCGGCCAGCCAAACGCGATGGGCGGCCGCGAAGTGGGCGGGCTGGCATCGACGCTGGCCGCGCACATGAATTTCGCGCCTGAAAACCGCGCCCGCGTCCAGCGCTTCTGGGGGGCACCCACCATTGCCGCCAAGCCGGGCTTCAAGGCCGTCGACCTTTTCCGCGCCGTCGGCGAGGGGCGCATCAAGGCATTGTGGATCATGGCGACGAACCCGGCGGTGTCGATGCCCGACGCCGCAACGGTGCGCGAGGCGCTGGCGGGCTGCCCGTTCGTCGTTATCAGCGACGTAATTGCCGAGACGAACAGCACGGCCTTCGCCCATGTCCGCCTGCCCGCCACCGGCTGGGGTGAGAAGGACGGCACCGTCACCAATTCGGAACGCCGCATCAGCCGGCAACGCCCGATCTTCGAGGCTCCGGGCGAAGCGCGGCCGGATTGGTGGATCGTCAAGGAGGTTGGCCGCCGCATGGGCTGGGCCAGCGAGTTCGCCTATGCACGCCCCGCCGACATTTTCCGCGAGCATGCGCGGCTCTCGACCTATCAGAACCAGGGCACTCGGCTGTTCGACCTGGGGGAACACGTTGCCATCGGCAATGCCGACTATGACGCGATGGAGCCGTTCCGCTGGGGCGGCGAGGCCTTCGCGAACGGCCGCTTCCCCACGCCGGAAGGGCGGGCGCGGCTGATCCCGCTCGAGCAGATGTCCTTGCCGAAGCCGCTGGCGAGGTGGCCGCTCACCCTCAACACCGGGCGCTATCGCGATCAGTGGCACACGATGACTCGTACCGGGCTCAGCCCGCGCCTGGCGCGGCATCGGGAGGAGCCGATGGTCGAGGTGCACCCCGAGGACGCCGATGCGTACGGGCTAGCCGATGGCGGCCTCGCACGCGTATCCACGCCGCAGGGCGAAAGCCTGTTCCGCGTCGTGCTTTCCACGGGCCAACGTCGCGGCGAGATCTTCACCCCGATTCACTGGACCGACCGCAATTCCACGGGCGGCCGCACCGGGCTGTTGCCACGCCCCCTGGTCGATCCGCATTCGGGCCAGCCGGGCTTCAAGTCGACGCCCGCAGTGGTGGCGGCGGTACCCACTGCCTGGCGCGGCTTCCTGATCGCTGCCGAGCCGGTTGCTCGGCCGGAATGCCTCTGGGCCACCCGTGTTACGGTGCCGGGAGGACTATTGTACGAGCTCGCCGGCGACGAGGAAGCAACGGCCATCGAGCGCGTGCTGCCCCGCGGCGACCGGATCGAGAGCCTAGATCGCGCGCGCGGCACTCGGCGAGTGGCAGTGCTACGGGAAGGACGGTTGGTGGCCGCGCTGTTTCTGACGGAGCGAGGGCTACTGCCCAGACGCGAGTGGCTGATCCAGCAGCTGGGCGCCGTCGCCGCCGGACCATCGCTACTGGCGGGCATCGCACCGGGTGTGCAGGAGGATCGGGGGCCCATCGTCTGCCTCTGCTTCGATGTCGCGCTCAACACCATCGTCACAGCGATCGCCAGCCAGAACCTCACCACGGTCGAGGCTGTCGGCGCTGCGCTGTCGGCCGGGACCAATTGCGGATCGTGCCGACCGGCGATCTGCCGGATCGTCAAGGAAAGCAGGAGTGCCGCCAATGGATGATACGATCCTTCCCGGCGAGGTCTGGCTGGTAGGCGCAGGCCCGGGCGACCCCGAACTGCTCACGCGCAAGGCGGAAAGGCTGCTGCGCTCGGCCAGCGTCGTCTACTACGATGCCTTGGTGGGGCCCGGCATACGGGACCTGATCCCCGGGAGCGTGCGGCAGGTTCCCGTCGGTAAGCGGTCCGGACGCCATTCGAAGGACCAAGGTGCAATCAATGCCCTGCTGGTCCAGGCCGCGCTCGCCGGCGAGCGGGTCGTGCGACTGAAGGGCGGCGACCCGTCGATGTTCGGCCGTTCGACCGAAGAAGTCGCGGCCCTCGCAGCGGTCGGCGTCCCCACACGCATCTGTCCCGGCATCACTGCCGCCAGCGCCGCCGCGGCTTCCGCCGGCGTGTCCCTCTCCGTCCGCGGCGTCGCACGTCGCGTCCAGTTCGTGACCGCGCACGTGCGGGCGGGCGAGCCGCTTGCCCTGGACTGGGCCACGCTCGCCGATCCCGGCAGCACCACCGCCTTCTACATGGGGCGCGGTGCTGCCGGCGAGATCAGCCGGCGCCTGATCGAGGAAGGGCTTGCCGGTGCGACCCCGGTGCTGATCGCGTGCGACATCAGCCTCGCGAGTGAGCGCCTGCTCCACACGCGCCTCGATCTGCTGCCCATCGCGGCGGGTGCCATCACCGACGAGAAGCCCACGCTCATCCTGATTGGGGAAGCAGTTTCGGCCGGGAACGCCGCAGCCGCGATACCGGCTTCAGTCTTGGACAGTGCGAGTTGTTCGCACAACCCTGCCGGCGCTGGCGCTGACCAGGACGTCCAGTTCCCCTCGACCACTTCGATCGAGGGGACCACCTAGCTCCCGCCGCGCAGGTGGAGCGCGAGGAACTCGACGAACGCGCGAATCCGCGCCGGCGTGCTCGCGCCGCCGACGAAGACGGCGTGGATCTGCTCGACGTCGCCAGGGTTGAACGCCTCCAGCAGCGGGACGAGCTGGCCCCTCGCGATCTCCTCGGCCACGCTGAACGATCCTACACGGGCAATGCCGACGCCAAGCGCCGCCAGTTGCCCCAGCGTCTCGCCGTTGTTTGCTTCGATCCTTCCCTTCACGGCGAGGGTGAAATCCTGGCCGGCGCGACGGAATGGCCAAACCGGCTCGGCGCGCCGGAAGTTGAAGTTGAGGCAGTTGTGCCGGTGAAGATCCTCCGGCACCTCAGGTGTGCCGCACCGCTCCAGATACTCCGGCGATGCGACGATCACCCGCCGGGTCTCGCCAAGCTTGCGAGCCGTGAGCGTGCTGTCGGGCAAAGGTCCGAAGCGGACGGCGACATCCGCTTGACCGCCGGCGATGTCGACCAGCGTGTCCGTCAGCGCGATGTCGACGAGGATGTCGGGGTACCGGGCGCTGAACCTCCCGAGCAGCGGCACCACGCAGAGCCGCCCGTGCGAGAGCGCGGCGCTGACCCGCAGACGGCCGCGCGGACTCCCCTGGTCGGCGATCTGCTGCTCGGCATCGTCGAGGTCGGCGAGGATGCGGCGGGCCGCCAGCAGATAGGCCTGCCCCTCCGCCGTCAGCGACAAGGCGCGGGTCGACCGTAACAGCAGTCGCACGCCCAGCCGCTGCTCGATCCGGTCGACGGCACGCGCCACGGCGGACGGGCTCATGTCCAGCGTCCGTGCGGCGGACGAGAAGCTCCCTGCCTCCACCACCGTCGCGAACAGCGCCAGCGCACGCGCCCTGTCCGTCCCCGCCAGCTTTGCGTCCACTGCAAAGATCCTCCGCGTCGGGAGGCGCTACTCCAGCACCCCAGCCCCGTCCATCTATGCGTTCAACTAGCAACACAAGGATCGATGATGGAATATCGGCAACTCGGCACTTCCGGGCTTCGCGTGCCTGCGCTCAGCTTCGGCACCGGCACCTTCGGCGGCAAGGGCCCGCTCTTCAGCGCCTGGGGACAAAGCGACGCCGCTGAAGCGCGCCGGCTGATCGACCTGTGCCTGGAGGCCGGTGTGACGCTGTTCGACACCGCCGACGTGTATTCGAGCGGCGCGTCCGAGGAGATATTGGGGCAGGCGATCCAGGGAAAACGCGACGCGGTGCTGATCTCTACCAAGACCGGCCTGCCGATGGGCGACGGACCGCAGGACTGGGGCGCATCGCGGGCCCGGCTGGTGCGGGCGGTCGAGGAGTCGCTGCGCCGCCTCGGCACCGACCACATCGACCTCCTGCAATTGCACGCCTTCGACGCATCGACCCCCACCGAAGAAGTCATGGGTACCCTTGCGACGCTGATCGCTGCGGGCAAGGTACGCTATGCGGGCGTCTCCAACTATCCGGGCTGGCAGCTGATGAAGGCGCAGGGGCTGGCCGATCGCCACGGCTGGCCACGCCTTGTTGCCCATCAGGTCTATTACTCGCTCATCGGCCGCGCCTATGAGGCGGACCTGATGCCGCTTGCGGCGGATCAAGGTGTGGGCGCACTGGTGTGGAGTCCCCTCGGCTGGGGCCGGCTGACCGGAAAGATCGGCCGCAACCGTCCGGCACCGGCGAGCAGCCGCCTGCACGAAACCGAGCAGTTCGCGCCGCCCGTCGAGACCGAGCATCTGTACCGGGTCATCGACGCCCTTGAGGCAATCGCGGCGGAAACCGGCAAGACCGTGCCGCAGATCGCGATCAACTGGCTGCTGCGACGTCCCACCGTCTCCTCCGTGATCATCGGCGCGCGGAACGAGGCGCAACTGCGCCAGAATCTCGGCGCGGTCGGCTGGACGTTGACGCTCGAGCAGGTCGCCGCCCTCGAAGCCGCGAGCGACCTACTGCCGCCCTATCCCCATGCCCCCTATCGTCAGCAGGAGGGTTTTGCCCGCCTTGCCCCGGCACTGGTCTGAGGGAGGCAATCATGAAGCTCAACCTTGGCCTCCTGTCGCTGGCGATCGGGGCGTTCGGCATCGGCGTGACCGAGTTCGCACCCATGGGGCTACTCCCGGTCATCGCCGAAGACCTCAACGCCTCCATTCCGGCCGCCGGGCTGCTCATCAGCGCCTATGCACTGGGCGTGGTGCTCGGCGCACCGCTGATGACGCTGACAACAGGGCGCGTCCCCCGACGCGCGCTGCTGATCGGGCTGGCCGGCATCTTCACGGTCGGCAATCTGCTGGCTGCGGTATCCGACACCTATTGGATGCTGCTGGCGGCCCGCGTGCTCACCTCGTTCAACCACGGCGCGTTCTTTGGTGTCGGGTCGGTCGTGGCAGCAAGCCTTGTGGCACCCGAGCGCCGCGCGAGTGCGGTGGCGGCAATGTTCATGGGATTGACCATCGCGAACGTCGTGGGCGTACCGCTTGCGACCTGGGCGGGCGAGCATCTGGGCTGGCGCGCCTCCTTCTGGGGCATCGCCGCGCTGGGTGTTGCGACCATGGTGGCGCTGCGGCTGACCCTGCCGCCCCTCCCCGCCCCGCATGCCGGCAGCGCGATGGCCGAACTGCGCGTGCTGACGCGAGGGCCGGTGCTGGGCGCGCTCGCGTTGACGGTGATCGGATCGAGCGCGATGTTCACCGTCTTCACCTATATCGCGCCGATCCTGCGCGAGGCGACGCAGGTGTCGGTCGGTTTCGTCACTGCGATGTTGGTGACCTATGGACTGGGCCTGACAGCCGGGAACTGGCTGGGCGGTCGCTTTGCGGACCGGTCGGTCGATCGGACGCTGGTCATCACCCTCGCCGCGCTGTCGGCGATACTCGTCGCCTTCGCCGCCTTGATGTCCCATGCCGGTCCGACCGCGGTGCTCATCTTCCTTTGGGGCGTGGCGAGCTTCGCGCTGGTGCCGCCGCTACAGGTGCGGGTGATGCGCGCCGCTGCCGACGCGCCGAACCTTGCCTCCGCGGTCAACATTGGCGCGTTCAACCTCGGCAACGCATTCGGGGCGGCGCTGGGTGGCGGCGTCATCGCGGCCGGGCTGGGCTACCCGCTGGTGTCGCTCGCAGGAGCGGCAACCTCCGCAATCGGGCTGATCGCGCTGCTGATCAACGGCCGCAGCCACGGAAGCGCACGCAAACTGCCGCAGGAAAGGACGGCGTAGCCCGGAGCCGCCGATCTGCCCCCTGATCGGCCGATCAAGCAGGTGCGTCATGGCGCCGTAACAACTTCTCTCCAACGGGGCTCCCGAGACGGGTGGAGAAAGCTTTGCGGCCGGCAGCGGTGGTTCATCGATCGCTGCCGACGCACTGGTACGAAGCAGAAGAAGACTGGTGCCGCATTTTGGGAGAGGCGGCGCATCGGCAGGTGAAACATCGCCGAGCACCATGACGATCGACATGAATTGCCTGCGATTTCTCCGGACTTCGGGGAACGCAGGCGTTTGCTGCGGACCAGCGGCAGCCCTCCACCCGGACAACTAGCAAAATGGGGGGCAAAGGTGCTTCAGAAATACGTTCGCTTTGAAAGGACTGCGCGTCTTCTGGTCGGGTCAGCGGCCGCTGCCTTGTTGTCCGTCCCAGCTTCTGCCCAGACGGCTCCGGGTGCGGATGCAGGCGACGAGGAAGCTGGTCAGGAAATCACCGTCACCGGCTACAGCCGCAGCCTTGAGGAAGCGATCGACATCAAGCGCAACACGATCGGCTTTTCGGATTCGATCGTCGCGACCGACATCGCCGATTTCCCGGAGCAGAACCTGTCCGAAGCGCTGCAGCGCGTTCCTGGCGTCACGATCGAACGCGAACGGGGCCTGGGCACTCGCGTGAACGTCCGCGGCCTGCCGACCGAGTTCACCTTCGTGTCGATCAACAAGCTGGCGACGGCGTCGGGCTCCGGCGGGCGCGACGTCGAGTTCGACATTTTCGCCTCCGAACTGATTCAGTCGGTGACGGTGCAGAAGTCGCCGACCGCAGCCGATGAGGAAGGCGGCATCGCCGGATCCGTCTACATCCGCACCGCCCGGCCGTTCGACAATCCCGGCCTTCGCCTCGTCGGCAGCGCCGAGGGCGCGTACAACTCGATCTCCGAGAAGATCGATCCGAACTTCTCGTTCCTGGCGAGCAACACCTTTGGCGATTTCGGCGTGCTGGTGTCGGTCGCCAAGCAGCAGCGCAGCAACCGCACCGATTCCAACTCCGGCATCAACTTCCGCCCGATCTCGCGCTGGACCGACAAGGCCGGCGCCAATCGCGATCAGGCGATCGCCGTGCTGGCGCGCGACGCCGGCGTGACCTTCACCGACGACATGAAGAACCGGATCGTGTTCCTGGATAAGGTCGGGGACCGCGTCTATCAGAACGACCAGGACCGGCTGGGGCTATCGGGTTCGATCCAGTATCAGCCCAGCGATCAGTTCAACCTCGTCTTCGACGCCTTTGCGGGCTCGTACGACACGGTCGAGGACGAATATGACGCCGCCGGCTATTCGGCATCCAGCAATTCGACGCTGGACACGATCCACGAGTTCGACGCGACCACGCTCGCCGACGACGGCATCATCGTGCTGCGCGACGTGTCCTACACCAACACCCAGCACGAGTTCCTGAGCAAGGAATACCGAAACAGCACCGACTATCGCCAGTTCGGCGGCGAGATGAACTGGCAGACCGGCGACTGGAAGATCAATGCGCTGGGCGGCTATTCGGGCGCCAAGAAGACGCTCGATTATGCCAACCTCAAGCATGTCGCCTATGCGCCGTCGCGCACCCGCTATACCGAGACCGGCGGCGAGACGATCCCGAGCGCCGATCCCGACACGATCGACATGTACAACGCACCGGAGAGCTATCTGTTCGAGGCGTATGAGACGACGCGCGAGCGGATCAAGGACGACAAATATGCGGCCCAGCTCGACATCAGCCGCGAGTTCCAGACCCCGTTCCTGAAGCGCTTCAACGTCGGCGCCCGCTACACCAATAAGACGAACGAGCGCGACTATGGCGAGGAGAAGATCCAGGGGCCGACGCGCGGCAGCACGGCCTATGTGAACAAGCGCACGCTGGCCGACAGCCCGCTGGAGTCGGTGACGGAGATCGTCGGGGGCAAGGGATATCAGGCGCGCGACCTGGACTGGGCGCAGGTCTCCAACGAATATGCCCGCGCGTTCTTCCGGCCGGATGGCTTCGTCACGCCGTTCGACGACGGCCAGTATTACAAGGTCCGCGAAGAGACGATCGCCGGCTATGCCATGGCCGATTTCGAGTTCGAGCTGGCGGTGCCGGTGTTCGTCAATGTGGGCGGGCGCTACCTGAAGACCACGGTGAAGTCGGAAGGCTTCCACCAGGTGCAGAACGCGGACGGGTCGACCGGCTACACCGACGCGCCGGTGTCGAGCGAGGGCAGCTACGAGAAGTTCCTGCCCGCGATCAACGCGCACGCAGAGCTGACCGACAGCCTGATCCTGCGCGCGGCCGCGTCGCAGACGCTGATCCGCCCGGCGCTGACCGATCTCGCGTACAAGCGGACCGCAAGCTGGAACAGCTTCCGATTCACCGACGGCAACCCGGATCTGCAGCCGACCTATGCCGACCAGTGGGAAGTCGGCGTCGAGAAGTATCTCGGCAGCGGCGGCATCTTGGCGGCGTCCTATTTCTGGAAGAAGATCAAGGGCGTCGTCCAGAGCGAGCTGACCGGCGTGGTCGAGGGCGTCACCAAGTACAACGCCAACGGCACGATCGACGGCGTGTACGACTTCGACGTCTATCAGCCGGTCAACGCCGAGGGTTCGTACAAGGTGAGCGGCGTCGAGCTGAACGCGGTCATCCCGTTCGGCATGTTCGTCGACTGGGCAGAGGGGTTCGGCGTCAACGCCAACGTCACCTTCCTGGACAGCTCGCTGACCGGCCAGTCGGATCTCGATATCGCGACCTCGCCAATCGGCCTTGCCGATAACACGTACAATGCCACCGTGTTCTATGAGCGCGGGCCGGTGTCGCTGCGCGTCTCGTACAATCACAAGGGCGCCTATGTGGAGCGCATCGAGCGCAACATGTATCCGGTGTACCGCGACGCCTATGGCCAGTTCGATGCGTCGGCCAGCTACCAGCTGACCCCGAACTTCCGCCTGGAGTTGCAGGGCATTAACATCGGCAACGCCAAGACCACCGGCTACACCATGGATCCATCCTTCCCGACCACCTACGAGTTCTCGGGAAGCCGCATCAGCCTGGGCGTGCGCGCGCAGTTCTGATCGATACGCTCCCTCGTCGCGGTGGCGGCGGGGGAGCGGCCATGCCTGCTCAGTTTCTTCCCCGGAGTACCCCCATCATGAAAACGCGCATCGTCGCCGCAGCGCTCGCTGCCCTCGCCAGCCAATCCGCCGTCGCCCAGGACGCAGCACCCGATCTGTCGCGCGCGGCGCGCGGGGACGTGCGTGAGCCCGGGGGTGCGCGGCGGCTGCCGGGCGACATGCGCGAGACCTATGCGAAGCTCCGCGCCGATGGCGTGGTGCGCAACGTCATCCTGCTGATCGGCGACGGCATGGGCGATTCCGAGATCACGGTCGCGCGCAACTATGCCGAAGGAGCTGGCGGCTATTTCAAGGGCATCGATGCGCTGCCCTTCACCGGCCAATACACCCATTATTCGCTCGACCGGCAGACGGGAAAACCGAACTACGTCACCGATAGCGCCGCGTCCGCCACCGCCTGGGCATCGGGGGTAAAGAGCTACAATGGCGCGATCGGGGTCGACATCCACGGCAAGCCCCACCAGACGCTGATCGAGCGCGCCAAGACGGCAGGCTATGCCACCGGCGACGTTTCCACCGCAGCGATCCAGGATGCCACGCCGGGCGCACAGATCGCGCACGTCCTCCAGCGCAACTGCTTCGCCCCGGCGGAAACCAGCAAGAGCTGCCCGCAGAACGCGCTGGAGAATGGCGGCGCGGGCTCGATTACCGAGCAGCTGCTCGACACGCGCGCCGACCTCGTGCTGGGCGGCGGCGCCGAGAGCTTCGAGGAGGCGGCAAAGGCCGGCAAGTGGAAGGGCAAGACGCTGTTCCAGCAGGCGCAGGCCCGCGGATTCCGCGTGGTGCGCACCGCCGCCGAGCTGGACGCGGTCACCCGCGCCGACGACAAGCAGCCGCTGATCGGCCTGTTCGCGCCGGGCAACATGCCGGTGCGCTGGACCGGACCCAAGGCGAGCTTCCACGGCAACCTCGACAAGCCGGCGGTCACCTGCCAGCCGAATGCCGCGCGCACCGCAACCACCCCGACGCTGGCGGCGATGACGCAAAAGGCGATCGCGCTGCTCAAGGACAAGCCCAAGGGCTTCTTCCTGCAGGTCGAGGGTGCCTCGATCGACAAGGAAGACCATGCCGCCAACCCCTGCGGTCAGATCGGCGAGACCGTCGACTTGGACGAGGCGGTGCAGGTCGCGCTGGAGTTCGCCAAGGCCGACCGCCACACGCTGGTGATCGTTACCGCCGACCATGCCCACACCAGCCAGATCGTCGGCAACGGCACGCGTGCGCCGGGCCTGACCGCCGCAATCAACACGCGCGAAGGTGGCGTGATGACGGTCAATTACGGCACTGCCGAGGAAGGCTCCCAGGGGCATACCGGCACCCAGCTGCGCATCGCCGCCTATGGCCCGCGTGCGGTGAACGTGAGCGGCCTGCTCGATCAGACCGACCTCCACTACATCATCCGCGACGCGCTAGGCTTGCGGTAAGGCTTCTCTGCCGGCCCGCGCGTCGCCGGTCGGCAGCGGAGGAGGCTGCCCCCGCGCGGCGGCACGCGGGCTCACCCAGACCGAACGGTCCTTTGCCCCCCTGCCCTCCTGTGCTGGGCACAATTCCGCACGCGCGTCGTTGTCGCTTCAGCAGCAGACGGGGCCGCAGTCGCACGCGCCTGGCTACGTCGCAGGACCGACTTCAACGAAAAGGGCAGTTCCGGGTGCGTGAAGTTGAATTGAAGCTCGACCTGACCGGGGCTGCCGCAGATGCTTTGGAAGCAGCCGGTATCCTGCCCCAGACCCCCAAGATCCGCCAGATGCGGGCGGTCTATCACGACACGCCCGAGCAGGACCTTGCGCAAGCCGGAGTCTCCTTGCGGATTCGCGCAGCAGGGGACGAGCGCATCCAGACCGTCAAAGCGGACGGTGCGGGAAACACGGGCCTGTTCGCACGATCCGAATGGGAGACGCCGGTCGACGGGGACGCGCCGATCCTGGACGACACCTCGCCGGTGAAGGCGTTGCTCGGAAACCGCATCCAGGCGATCACCCCGCAGTTCGCGGTCCATGTCGAACGCCGCGCCTGGGTCGTCACCCAAGAGGACGCCGAGATCGAGGTCGTGCTCGATCGCGGCGAGGTTCTCGGGGGGGATCGCCGGGATGCGATCTGCGAACTGGAACTGGAGCTGAAGGAGGGCGCGCCCGCCGCGCTGTTCGCCCTGGCCAGGAAGATCGACGACATCGTTCCCGTCCGGCTTGGCGTCCTCACCAAAGCGGAGCGCGGCTATCGTCTGGCGGAGCCCGTGCGCTCGGTCTTCAAGGCCGAGCCGGTCGCGCTGGATGCGGAGATGACCGCTGCTCAGGCCTTCCAGCATATCGCCCAGGCATGCCTGCGGCAGTTCCGGCTGAACGAGGCTGTCCTCCTCGCCGACCCCACTACGGAAGCGCTGCACCAGGCGCGTGTCGCGCTGCGCCGCCTTCGATCTGCCTTCTCGATCTTCAAGCCGCTGTTTTCCGTCGACTCCAGCGCCGACCCATTCCGTGAGGACCTGCGTTGGCTGGCGGGCGAACTGGGACATGCACGGGACCTGGACGTGCTCCTCGACCGCGCCCCCGCGGGAGCGTTGCACGACCGGATTCGAACGGCGCGCGAAGACGCCTATGCCCATGTGGATACTGCGCTCTGCTCAGGGCGCGTGCGCCGGCTCATGCTGGATCTGACGCAATGGCTCACCGATGGCCCCTGGCTGCTGGCCGCCAGCACGCAGGACCGTCGCAACGAACCGGTACGGGATTTCGCGGCCACGGCGCTGGAGCGCTTCCGGAAAGCGGTGAAGAAGCAGGGCCGCCATCTCGCGAAGATGGACGATGAAACCCGGCATGAGCTCCGCAAGAGTGCCAAGAAGCTGCGGTATGCGAGCGAGTTCTTCTCGGCCCTGTTTGAAGCGAGGCGCCGCCGCTATCAGAACTTCGTCGGGGCGCTCGAGGAGCTGCAGGACCAGCTTGGCGCCTTGAACGACCTCGCTACCGCCCCGGAGGTGATCTCAAGGCTGGGAATCGGGGACGATCCCGAAGCCGACGCACTCATGGGAAAGGGGAAGAGAAAGGCGCTGATCGGTGCCGCCGCAGAGGCATATGATGCGCTCGTGGATGCGAAACGCTTCTGGCTATAGGCAAGGAGAGCCGAGCGTTGCTTGCGTGACCTGAGAAGGTCCTCGGCATTACACTGCCTCCGGCACCTCGCAACCGGAGGCCTTTCTCGGCCGTCACAGCGGCTTTGCGCGTTCAGGTGCCTCTTCAACGCCGCACGAACGTAACTTTGGCGTAACAACCACGCCCTCCCCGCGCAACAATTCGCTCCCACAGGCACCTCGCCGACGCTGCCGCGCCGGAGGGGGAGATCTACGAGATGTCGCTACGCCAACGCCCGCTTCGGGCCACGCTGCCCTTTACCCTGCTTGCGCTCGGGTTGATCGAGCCCGCCCTTGCGCAGACCACCCCCGGGGAGACCGAGCCGGCCGCGACCGAAGCGGAGCCGGAGGAAATCGTCGTGACCGGCTCCTATGCGCGCAGCCTGGCCGCAGCCACGGAAACGAAGCGGCAGGCGCCCTTTGGCGTGGACTCGATCAACTCAACCGAGATCGGCAAATTCCCTGCTCAGAACGTCGCGGAGGCACTGCAACTGGTCTCCGGCGTCGCCATCACACGCCCGCGCGGAGAAGGACTGTACGTCACGGTGCGTGGCTTGGGACCGCAATTCCAGAACACGCTGCTGAACGGCCGCTCGATCGCGATCAACGACCTGATCGAGAATGGCGGCGCCAACGGCCGTCAGTTCCGGTTCGAGATGCTGCCGGCCGAACTCGTCGCTCAGATCGACGTGGTGAAGACCCCGACCGCCGACATGACGGAAGGCGCCCTGGGCGGAAACATCGACGTGAAGACCTTCCACCCGCTGGATATCGGGACCAAGACCACGCTCAACCTGCGGGGCACCTACACGACGCTGGCGGAGAAGGTGAAGCCGAACGCCACCGGCCTCACCAGCTTCACCACCGCCGACGAGACGTTCGGTGTCCTGATCGGCGGGCAATATTGGGGCAAGGAGGTCCGCAACGACCGCTGGTACCAGGCCGGTTGGAACCTCGACAAGTTCGTCGCAGACCTTGGCAGGGGCTATTACACCCCGACCCGAACCCGTCCGACCGTGGAGACCGAAGAGCGCAAGCGCCTCTCCGGCATCGTCTCGGCTCAGTGGCGGCCCACAGCCGAACTGGAGACGACGCTTGACGTGCTCGCGACCCGGCTCGACATCGCCTATGACGAATATGGCCTCGACATCTACCCGGACGATCCGGGCACCTCGATCGTGCCGGGTTCGGTCAAGCTCGATGGCAACACCGTGGTCGGGGCGACGATCAACAACGTACGCTTCATGGCCTCGCGCGAGTACAGCCTCAACCGTCACGACCTGATCACCGTCGGCCTCAAGCAGAACTGGCGGCCCGAGGGGTGGGACATCTCCGGCAACGTCAACTGGTCGTACGCGCACAGCTTCCACCCGAGCTATGCCGAAGGCACGGTGCGCAGCCGCGCGATGTTCCTCGCGCCGCTCACCTATGATGCGTCGGGCGGATACAAGGTGATCCCGACCTTCACCACGCCGGTCGATGTCACTGACCCTGCGAACTACGTCCTTTACCCGTTCAACATTGCGCCCAAGAATAGCAAGGATTGGGACACCTACGCGCGCCTGGACGTGGGTCGCGAGATGAGCGGCCTCCTGACCAAGATCGCAGTCGGCGGTGAATATCACTGGCGCAAGCGCGACTATCGACGCCGCGACTTCAACGTGACGCCGGCAGCCGGAACCCCGCTGACGAGCCTGCCGAACGGCTACGAGGCAATGCCCTTCGATAATTTCCTGAGCGGCGTGTCGGGCAACGCCCCACGCCATTGGGTCGTGCCGATCACCAGCGCCTTCTATGACGCCTTCTTCACCGATGCGGTGGCGAACGCGCCCCTCACCCCCGCCGACCAGCGCGCCTCCTATGTCGTCACCGAAGAGACCGCGAGCGGCTATGTCCGCGCCGATTACGGCTTTGTACTGGGCGGGATCGACGTCACCGGCAACCTGGGCGTGCGATACGTGCATACCGACCAAGTGGCGAGCGGCACGCTCACCATCGGCACCGCCCCGACGCCGGCAAGCTTCCCGCAAACCTTCAACAACTGGCTGCCGAGCTTCAACCTGCGCGCGGAACTCAGCCCGACCCTGGTGGGGCGCCTTGCGGCCAGTCGCGTGCTGACCCGGCCGAACGTCACCCAAAGCGCCCCGCAGATCAGCGTCTCCACCGACGCGCCGACTGCGAGCGGCGGCAACCCGGAACTGCAGCCGTTCCTCGCGACCCAGTTCGACGGGTCGCTGGAATGGTATTTCAGTCGCAAGGGCTCGCTCACCGGCGCGCTGTTCTACAAGGGGATGGACGATTACATCACCGCCCAGAACATCAACGTCGAGATCCCGGGACGCGGCACGGTGCTGCTGAGCACCCAGGTCAACGGAGGCGATGCTAAGGTCTATGGACTGGAAGCGGCCTACAACCAGGTGTTCGACTTCCTGCCCGCGCCGTTCGACGGCCTGGGGGTACAGGCCTCGTACACCCACACTTCCGTCGAGGCGAACTACACCGCCGGCGCCCGGCCCATCGAGGATCAGCTGATCGGTCTTTCGAAGAACAGCTTCAACATCGTCGGCTTCTATGACTACGGTCCCTTCTCCGCGCGACTTTCTTACGTGTGGCGGGACAAGTATCTCGCGGGCACCGGCAGCACGACCCAGGCTCCGACTTATGTCGATGCATTTGGATCGTTGGACGGAAACCTTTCGTACCGACTGAGCAAAAAGACGATGCTGAGCCTGGAAGCGATCAACATCGCTGGCGCAAAGCAATACAGCTACAATGACGATGAACTTCGTTATGGTGAGATCAAC
Source organism: Sphingomonas sp. MJ1 (PH-R8) (assembly GCF_048058635.1). Lineage (NCBI taxonomy): Bacteria > Pseudomonadati > Pseudomonadota > Alphaproteobacteria > Sphingomonadales > Sphingomonadaceae > Sphingomonas > Sphingomonas sp. MJ1 (PH-R8). The sequence goes on along the minus strand of NZ_JBBEFX010000010.1, from coordinate 57,462 downwards.
TATTGGGGCCGCACCATCTTGTTCGGCGTGCGGACGGAGTTCTGAGGGTGAAGGCACTCCTTCTTGCAGCCGCGGCACTGGTTGTCGGCGGCAGCGCGGCACCCCGCGCGATGAACGACGTTCAGACCGTGGGGTCGCACAACAGCTTCAAGGCGCGCATCCCTGCCGCAGTGATGGCGAAGATCCGGGCAATCGAGCCGAAGCTGGCGGACGGGCTCGATTATTATCACCTGCCACTCGCGCAGCAGCTCGACGCAGGCATCCGCCAGCTCGAACTCGACATCTTCGCCGACCCGCGGGGCGGGCGTTACGCAGACCCGAAGGGCGAAGCCTGGGCGCGTGCGGCGGGTGAGCGTACCGGTTTCGATCGCGGCGCAATGCTGAAGCCGGGTTTCAAGGTCTTCCATATCCCGGATGTGGATTATCTGAGCACCTGCCCGACGCTGGTGCGCTGCCTGAGTGAGGTCGATCGCTGGTCGCGCGCCCATCCCGATCACCTGCCGATCATGATCACGATCAACGCTGCGGACACACCCTCAGACAGGCCGGGGATCACCACCCCCCTGCCCCTCGACAATCCGGAGCTGCTCGACGCGCTCGATGCCGAAATAAGGTCGGTGCTGCCGGGCAGGCGGCTGATCACACCGGACGAGGTGCGCGGGGGTAGCGCGACCCTGCGCCAGGCAGTGCGCAGCCGCGGCTGGCCAGCGCTGTCGGCGGCGCGGGGCAGGATCTACGTGCTGCTCGATGTCCGTGCCGCCGTGTCCGAGCTGTACCGCTCCGGCCACCCCTCCCTCGCGGGCCGGGCGATGTTCGGCTGGTATCCGGATGACCAGCCCGAGTCCGCGATCCAGATCGTCCAGGACCCGCTGGTCGACGGCGACAGGATCCGCAACTGGGTCGCCGAGGGCGTCGTCGTCCGTACCCGCACCGATGCCAACACCGTCGAAGCGCGCAGGCGGGACTACAGCAAGGCCGACGCGGCCGTGGCAAGCGGCGCCCAAGCCGTTAGCACCGATTATTATCCTGGAGCGCCGAACCCGCTGCGCACGAACTTCACGGTTACGTTGCCGCAAGGTGCGATGGCGCGGTGCAACCCGGTGCGCGTGTCGCAGGGATGCTCACTGGTGCCCTAGCGGTAAGCAGGAAGGCGCAGCCCCTCATATCTGCCAGAAGTGTGCACCGTGGCGGCGGCTGAGCCGCTCCGGTCACAGAGGTGGCGCCAGGGCACGAGGGACGAGTCCCGGCCCTGGCAGCCAATCCTGCGCGCGGGGCCGTCTAGGAACCGGCGCCCACCTCCCCGCTGCCGATCAGATCGGCAGCAGGTCCTCGATCGCCTTCAGCAACTCTGCCCTGCTTGCCGCAGGCTTGGCGGGAATCTTGATCGTCACTCCCCCGCCCCGGCCCTTGGCATAGCGCAGGATCGCCTTTCCGCTCGGCCCGCAAACCTCCCTCTCGCCTGCCGCCTTCCGCGTCGGCTCCACGGTTGCGCGAACGAGCCGCTTTGCCACTTCCGGGCCGCTGAACCGCAAGCCGCCGGCACGTTCTTCCGTGATCCGCTTTGCTTCCCCCTGCATCAGCGTAAGCGCCCTGGGGTCGTTCGACAGCGGCTTGATGTCGCGCGCGATCCTGACGGTGATGTCGTGGGTGTCGGCGAAGGCGGTGACGATCTCGTCCGGAAGGCGCGCCACGTCTAGAAGGCGGCTAAGCCACGACCGCGAGAGCTTCAGATGCTCCGCCATTTGCGCCTGGGAGCCATCGTAGAACTCGGCGAGCGCGAGCGTATATTCCTTCGCCCGCTCCCAATCCGAGATGTCCTTGCGCGAACGGTTCTCGACGTCCGAGATCCGAAACGCCTCTTCATCGCTGACGCTCTGGATCGTGACGAGATAGTCGAATTCGGGGTGGTGGTGCGCCCGGAGCCATTGCACCGTCCACCAGCGCCGGACACCCGCGATGATCTCGAAGTCATGATCCGGATCATCCTTCAAGCGGCGGACGATTGCAGGAATGCGCTGTTTCTTAGCGGCAAGGAACGAGTCGATCAGATCGCGACACGTCTCTTCGCTCAGATGATCCAGATCGCGGTTGTGCAGCCTCCAGGGCCGGCACCGCGCCGGGTCGACCCACTCCGTGCGATCGGCGACGGTCTTCCCCGTCGCGATGCGGGCGAGCGTCTGGCTGCGGCTCGCGATGATGCCCTCCGACGGGCTCGACTTGTCCAGCTGGCTTTCGTCGTCGAGATTCTCGGTGAACATCGAGCCGAAGCCTCTATTTCCCTTAGCCATTCGGCTCGTTCCTTCCACCTTGCGCGGCCGGCACGCCGCGAGCTCCAGACCTTGGTTGCCACGTGGCAACATCCTCACCATAAGCTTTTCGGCCACCAGCAGCCGCACGCCCATCCGCGCTGGCGCTAAGCCGTAAGCTATTGTTTACATGCATAATTATATCCCGGTTGCCACGTGGCAACCACACGCCCGGCCATTGGCACAGTCCGAGAGGCGCGACGGCTACCTGCTACCGTTGCCACGTGGCAACGGCGCCTCAAAGCTGATCCCCCGCCCTACTTGCCCATGTTCGCAGAACATCCTGCTCGATGTCGCGGCACACCTCGTTCAGGTGCTTCATGCAGCGGTTATACACCTCATGGGAGGTGACCGGCTTCTCCAGTTCGAACACCGTCTTCATCCGGGAGCTGGCGTTGTCGATCTCGGCACTCGTCACCATGACCGACGACGACATCGATCCGCCGAACACCTGACGCATCATCGACAGCACCTCCCGGTGCATGGACTTGCTGTCGTCTACGCGGCTGCCGACGAGACGGATGAAGTTATAGGCCGGCCGCCCCCTGCCCGCGAGCTCTTCGAGCTGCTTCATGGTGGTCTTGGCCATGTCGATGAACGACACGGTCGATGCGAAGTCGACCAAGCTCGGCGGCACGGGAATGACCATGGCGTTCGCAGCCTGGAGCACTGCCATCGAGACCATGCCGAGGGCAGGGGGCGGGTCCATGATGACCACGTCATAGTCGTCCACGACCGTGTCGATCGCCTCGGCAATCAGATCGATGATCGCCAGGTTCTGATTTCGCGCCAGATACCCCGCAATCTCATACTCGAGGTTGTAGAGGCGCAGGTTGGCCGGGATGAGATCAAGGCCATGGAAGTGGGTCTTGCGGATGATTTTCCGGATCCCCAGCAGCTCCGGATTGTGGAAATGGCCATAGAGCGTGTCGTCCTCACCCAGATCCACGTCCGGGCGGTATCCGAACATCATCGTCGAGGACGCTTGGCTGTCGCAGTCGATGAAGAGGACCCGGTAGCCCCCGATCGCGAAATGCTGGGCGAGATGCAGCGCGATCGTCGACTTGCCCACACCGCCCTTGAAGTTGCAGACCGAGATGATCGCCGGCACGTCGCCAGGATCCCGCCAGGGGCGGGTGCCGAACACCTCGCGCATATGGTCCAGCTCTTCGAGCGTATATTGCACGCGGTGCCCGGAGGCGGTCCGGCCACGCTCCGGAAGACGCCCGTCCCGTTCGGCTTCGCGGATCGCGGATGCGGTTCTTCCCACCAGCTTGGCAGCCTTGGAGATGGGGAAAGTCGGGCCGCGCTTCTGCCCGGTTTCAGGGTCTATCGCACTGTCGCGGATCCGCTTCAGGATCGTGAGTGCCTTACGATGAAGGACCTCCAGTCCGCCCTCGATCAAGTCCTCATCCCGGACGTGTGCAGGTTCAATGGCCATTTCAATCCGCTTTTGAAGAGTGCGACCCGTCCGTAGCTTTCCTGGCAGTTTCGAGCAACGATCGGCCATCAAAGTTACAATTTGACCGATGATCTGCGAGCACATTCGACCGCGCCGTCCCCGTACCGGGCGGGAGGCGGGGTCCACGGGGGCTAGCAACCTCGGCAAGATGGCCGCTGGCGGAGGCCGGTCAGGCTAAACGGCGAGGTGAGATCACTAGCTCGGGGGCGTACCGATGATCTCGGTGCCAGACGATGATGTCGGTGCGAAGGGGCGATGATCTCGGTGCGATTCCACCGATGATCTCGGAGCGCCAACCTATAATAAGAAACCCTGTATCAAAACCGATACGCGAATCGGCTTTGATGATTTTCTGGGGCAAGGGGCATGCGAGGGCAGTCCCCACCCATTTAGCACCGAGATCATCGGTGGAATTGCAGGTTTTGCCGCGAGATCGGCTCGCAAACTGCCAACCATCTTGATTTCGGCGTCCAAAGCTGTTGAACACGACTCATCCGAGGCCCGCGAGATTCGGGGAAGGGCAGAGACGATGAGCGGGGATGAGCACAGGCCGATCGGGCATCAGTATGCGCTAGCAATGCTCGACGGGGGAGCGGCGCGCGTTCGCGAAGTGGCTACTGCATCCGGCACGCAGGGTACGTTGGACGCATTCCTTCGGGTCCATGACGAAGAGCCAGTGCCTGCCTTCCTGCACTCGGCGCTGTGCGCGATGTCGCTGCCGACCAAAAGGCCCAAGGACGATACCCAGCCGATCGTCCGGGAAGACGGCAAGTACGCGCTTGCGATCAACCCACGGCCCGTGCTGCAGAACGTGGACGGCAAGTCCGTGCTGCGAAGCCTGGGTGTGCCATATGGCGCCTATCCGCGGGTCGCGTTGATCTACTTGCTCTCCCAGGCCGTGATGAAGCGGTCGCGCGACGTCTATCTGGGGCGCAACTTCACCGAATGGATGCGTCGCCTGGGATACCAGACCGTCTCCTATGGCCCACGGGGTACGGCGAACCTCATGCGGGAGCAGGTGGATCGGCTGCTCGCCTGCGAGTGGCAGATCCGCTGGGACGGCACGGGCGCGGAGGACAATGCGTTCGCGGTTCGCGATGTGAAGATTTCCAACGAGTACGCAGGGTCGCTGGACAAGAACGGTGCTTTCGCACGCGAAATCCGGATGTCGGAGGTATTCTACAGCCACCTCATCGAGCACGCGGTTCCGCTCAACGAAGTGGCGATTCGGGAGCTGAAGGGGACGCCGACCGCACTCGATCTCTATACCTATCTTGCCTATCGCCTGCCTCGCATCAGCTCCGACAAGGGACAGGTGATCTCATGGGATCAGCTGGCCAAGCACCTCGGCAACGACGCCGATAGCAAGCGCTTCCGGCAAACCGTGCGGGAGACCATGCAGCTCGTCTCGGCGGTCTATCCGAATGCGAACGTGGACCTCTCCGGTCGCAAGGTCATCCTCCATCCGTCTCCCGCTCCGATGGAGCGCAAGCTGGTCGGCCCCCATCTTCGCCTCGTGAGCCCAGCGGCTCCGGAAAAGGCTCCGAGATCATCGGTCGGAGGAAGGGCAGGGGGGGGCGATGCACGCGCCAAGGACGGGGAGCCACGCGTCGCCTTTCCCGAAGGGACTCTCTCCTATGGTGACCGCGAAAAGGCGTTCCGCGCCATCGGGCTCAGCAAGGGGCATCCCTGGTCGGTCGATGACATGGCGGCAGCCTTCCGGAAGGGGTTTCCCGATATCAAGAAGCTGAGGACGGAAGCCGAATGGCTTCGCGTCTGGGAAGCGTTCGTGATCCGGTACGCCGAACGTCGGGCGCTGCGACCCGACGACTGACCGATGATGTACGAGCCGTTTCCCCGAACGGCTCGTCGTTTTCGCGCGCCTATGAACTTGTCTCGTCCGCCTTCGATGCCTCGCCAGGGGGCATCTAAGGCGGAGCGACGGGAAGTCACTATCCTTCATCTTCCCCGCAGCCCCTGATGAACGCCTACGCTCATCGAGCTTCAGCGCTCACCATACGGCGATCGTTTACCCGGGTGAGAGAGCAGGGAGGGGGCCGCGACTGGAACGGTCAGTTCTTCAGCCGCCAGCCGCTCTTGAAGATCCAGGCGACGATGGCGAGGCACGCCACCAGGAACCCCAGGGTCACGGCCAGGCTGACCGCGATGTCTACATCGCCCTTGCCGAAGAAGCTCCAGCGAAAGCCGCTCACCAGGTACACGACCGGGTTGAACAGGCTGATCGTTCGCCACGGCTGCGGCAGCATGTCGATCGAATAAAAGCTGCCGCCCAGGAAGGTGAGCGGGGTGATCAGCAGCATGGGCACGAAGTTCAGCTGCTCGAAGCTCTTGGCCCAGATGCCCAGGATAAAGCCGAACAGGCTGAACGCGACCGAGGTGAGCAACAGGAAGGCGATCATCGCCGCGGGATGCATCACGGAAAGCGGCACGAAGAACGCCGAGGTCGCCAGGATGATGGCGCCGATCACGATCGACTTGGTCGCGGCCGCGCCGACATAGCCCAGCACCATCTCCATGGCCGAGATGGGGGCGGACAGGAGCTCGAAGATCGTGCCGGTAAACTTCGGGAAATAGATGCCGATCGACGCATTCCCCACGCTCTGCGTCAGCAGCGAGAGCATGATGAGGCCGGGCACGATGAAGCTGCCATAGCCGACGCCCTCCACGCTCTGCATCCGGCTGCCGATCGCGCCACCGAAGACGATGAAGTAGAGGCTGGTGGTCAGCACCGGGCCGACGAGGCTCTGCCACAGGGTGCGCAGCGATCGGGCAATTTCGAAGCGATAGATCGCCCAGATTCCGTGCAGGTTCATGCCCGTTCTCCCACCAGATCGACGAAGATGTCCTCAAGGCTCGATTTGGAGGTCTCCAGGTCCTTGAACGCGATATGCCGGTCCGCAAGCGCGCGTAGCAGCGAGGGGATGCCGGTGTCCTCCCGAGTCGAATCGAATACGTAGCGCAACGTGGTGCCGTCGTTCACCAGGCTGAGCTGCCACGCTTCCAGGCCGGCAGGGACCGCGTCGAGCGGCTCGACCAGCGTCAGGTCGAACTCGCGCTTGCCCAGCTTCTGCATCAGCGCGGTCTTGTCGTCGACCAGCAGCAGCCGGCCCTTGTTGATGACGCCGACGCGGTCGGCCATCTCTTCGGCTTCTTCGATGTAATGGGTCGTCAGGATGATCGTCGTGCCGCGTTCGCGCAGGCGATGGACCAGCTTCCACATGTCGCGGCGCAGCGCCACGTCGACGCCGGCGGTGGGTTCGTCGAGGAACAGCACCTCCGGCTCATGGGCGAGCGCCTTTGCGATCAGGACGCGGCGCTTCATGCCGCCCGACAGTTCCATGATCCGCGCGTCGCGCTTGTCCCACAGGGACAGGTCGCGCAGCACCTGCTCGATATAGGCGCTGTGGCCCGATCGCCCGAACAGCCGCCGCGAGAAGGTGACGGTGGCGAGCACGGTCTCGAACATGTCGACCGAAAGCTCCTGGGGAACGAGGCCGATCAGGCGCCGGGCGGCCTTGTAGTCGCTAATCGCGTCGTGACCGGCAACCCGGATCGTCCCGGTCGACGGCGTCACGATGCCGCAGATGATGCTGATCAACGTGGTCTTGCCGGCGCCGTTCGGGCCCAGCAGCGCGAAAATCTCGCCCTTGTTGATGGCGAGGTCGACGTCGTGGAGTGCGGTGAAGCCGCCCTTGTAGGTCTTGGACACGCCGCTCACGGCGAGGATCGGTTCTGGCATGAGGCCCCCTTTGCCGCGCGTAGATAGGAGCGGGCAGGGGGGCATTAAAGCCGTTCCTGCTCCTGGGGGCGCGCCGTCCCTCTCGCCGGTCGGGGGGAGCGCGTCCTGTCCAGCCTCAGTGGCCGAACAGGACGCACCCGATCAGAGGCCGACGACGCCGCCGTCGTCGCGCGTGATCACGATCGTGGACGAGCGCGGACGCTGGCCGGGCGCCGCGGCCGCCTGGTTCGCCGGCCAGTTGCTGGTGATGTTGGCAGGATTTCCGTTCTCGCCAGGATGCTGGATGTTGACGAACAGCGAGCGGCCATCCGGCGTGGAGTGGATGCCGGTGATCTCGCACTCCTTGGGCCCTACCAGGAACCGGCGCAGGGTCGCGCCGGGCGCCCGGCCTGCCCGCGTCGTGACGGTGGCCGTCTGGCCGTCCAGCGTGCTGGTCACCGTCTGCGCCTTGCCGTCGCCGACGATGCCGGGGATTGCCGCCAGCATCATGCAGTTGGTTTGGTCCGTGAATGCGCCGTCGTCGGTCTGCATCCACATCAGCGGCGTGACCTGTCCCGACGGATTGCTCGGCAGGCCGAACCAAAGGCCGTCGGGCGACGAGAAGTCGTTGGTCGCGTCGAGCCCCGACAGGTTGATGCCGGCCGGGTCGAGATCCGACCCGGCACCAAAGGCATAGATGTCCCAAGTGAAGCTGGTTGCCTCCGACGTGTCACCCGCTTCGCGCAGCCGCACGACATGCCCGTTGGCATTGCCGCGGGTCGGCGAGCGGCCGTCGCTGCGGGGGTCCAGATACGCGCGCGGATTGGCCGCATCGACCCGGCGCTGGCTCCCGCTCGCCGGCGTGACGGCGCGATTGCTGTTGTTGGTGAGCGTGCAGTACATCTCGCCCGTGACCGGGTTCACCGCCGTCCACTCGGGCCGGTCCATCGGCGTCGCACCCAGCGCATCGGCCGCGAGCCGGGTATGGATGAGCACATCGGCCTGGCTGGTGAAGCCATTGGCGGGGGTGAGGGGACCCTGGCCGAAGACGAGCGGCAGCCACTGGCCTTCGCCGCTAGCGTCGAAGCGGGCGACGTACAGGGTGCCGGTGTCGAGATACTTGTCGCCTACCGCAAGACGGTCGGGGCGGTTTGCGTCTGCGGCTGCCCAGGGCTGCTGCGACACGAACTTGTAGATATACTCGTTCTGCGCGTCGTCGCCCATGTAGAAGGCCGGACGGACGCCGGCCACCGTGCGGCCGATCTGGCAGCCCTCGTGGTTCATGCGGCCGAGCGCCGTGCGCTTGCGCGGCGTGGAGGCGGGGTCGAAGGGATCGATCTCGACGACCCAACCGAACTGGAACGGCTCGTTGCGAAAGTCGCCGGTACCGTCCGCCGGCAGGCCTGCGGATGCGGTCGCGTTCCAGCGCCGGAAGATCGTGCTGTCTGCCGTAGCGGGCGTGACCGTGGTCCAACCGTAATTGCCCGTGCGGCCCTCGGCGATACCGTAGCGGGCGAGCGATGCATTCTGCGCCGCTCGACCGGCTGCCGCGCGGGTCGCTGCATCGCCCGCGTTGCGCCGGAAATAGCCGGCCCAATTCTCTTCGTTGGTGAGATAGCTGTGCCAGGGGGTGGAGCCGTTGGCGCAGTTGTTGATCGTGCCGCGTCCGGCGGTGCCGTCCGGTGAATAGGCGGTGCGCAGGCTGGCGTCGCCGCGTGCGGGGCCGTGGAACGCCATCGGCGTATTGGGAGTGACGCGGCGGTTGAAGGCCGACCCCTGTGCATAGCTCCACCCGCCGTTGCTGCCGCGGGTCACCTCGATCACCGAGACGCCATGCGCCTCGATCTCCTTGAGCGCCTCGGCTTCGGGGCGCACGCCCGCGACCGACGTGGGCCCGTTGGCGTGGAGATACGCCTGGGTGATGTTTTCATGGTTCAGCACCAGCAACCCGCGTGTGCTGTTCGCAGCATCGGGCGCGCTGCCGCTCGCCTGAAGCCCGAAGTAGCTCATGCCGTCATGGTGGTCGCCGGCGCGCCGGGCGAAGTCGCCGTCGGTGCCGTTGTTGCCATAGGGCGCGAGCGAGGACACGATCGGATCGCCCAGGCGGTACAGCACCGACACGGTGTAGCCGGCAGGTACCGCCACGACGTCTGCGAGGCTCTTGGGTACTGCCGCGAAGCCCAGTTCGGGCGCCCCTACCAGAACCGTCACCGTCGCCGATGCGGTCGCGAGATTGGCGCCCGCGCCGGTGAAGCGGAAGGTGAGGTTGGTCGGTGTCGCCACCGCAGGCGCGATGAAGGTCGCAACGTTGGAGGTGGCATTGACCAGCGTGACCGACGTGCCGCTCGTCTGCGCCCAGGCGACGCTGCTGGCACTGCCGCCCGAGACCGTGCCGGTCAGCGTCACCACGCGGCCGGCCTTGGCCTCACCCGAAGACGTCGCGGACACGGTGAAGCCGGGCGTGGACCCGGTGTCGTCATCGTCGTCGTTGCATCCGGCCAGCACCGCGCTGCCGAACACGGCCGTCGCCATGGCCGAAATCCCGCCCATCAGGGTCTGCCGCCGCGAATAGCGCTCGGAGACCAGATCGTTCAGATGCCGCGAAGCGGTATGATTGGTGTCGATATCGCCATCGTCATAGCCGATGTCCGTCGTGTTGGAAGTCATGCAGAGCCCCCGAGATTCTATTACCCTGGGGTGCCTGTGCCCGTGCCGTGCGTCAGGGCGGTGTAAGCTCGGCGAAATCCGTGTTGCATCCCGAAGTCAGGCGGATGACAGCCCTTCGATTCCGGGTGCTGCCGACCTGCGCGCCCGTCTCACTTTTCGCTCCTGGAGCGGCCGGCGTACTTCCCGGTAAATGCCTTCAGGCGACGGTACGTGCCGCCTGCGCAATGCCGCGCTCCAGGCCGCGCAACTCGGCCAGCCCGCGCATCCGCCCCAGCAGCGAATATCCCGGATTCGTGTGCTTGTTGAGGTCGTCCAGCATCTGGTGCCCATGATCCGGACGCATCGGGATCGATCGGCCCTCGCGCTGCTGGAGCGCGAAGATCGCGGTGACGACGGCGGGCATGTTGGCATCGCCTTCCAGGTGCTCCGCCTCGTGGAAGGCGCCGTCCGGCTCGCGCTGGACGGACCGCAGATGCAGGAAGCCGATGCGATCCCCCAGCCGTTCGACCATGCCCGGAAGGTCGTTGTCGGCGCGCACCCCGAAGGATCCGGTGCAGAAGCAGAGCCCGTTGGACGGGTTGGGGACCCGGGCGAACAGGTCCGAAACGTCCGCCTCGGTGCTCACCACGCGCGGCAGGCCGAAGATGGGGAAGGGGGGGTCGTCCGGGTGAACGACGAGCCTGATCCCGAGCGCGTCCGCTTCCGGACAGACCGCCTCCAGGAAGGCGAGGTGGTTGGCGCGCAGCCGGCCGGCGTCCACATCCGCGTAGGTGTCGATGCAGCGGAGGAACTCGGCAGAGGTGAAATGCTCTTCGCTTCCCGGCAGGCCGGCGATGATGGTCCGCTCCAGGCGGAGCCGTGCCCCCTCCTCCATGGCGTGATGGGCGCGGTCGGCGGCATCGCATATCGCGGGATCATAGTCCGCGGCCGCATCGGGGCGGCGCAGGATATGCAGGTCATAGGCCGCGACCATGACCGGATCGAAGCGCAGCGCGCGGGCGCCGGTCGGTAGCGGCCACGCAAGGTCCGTCCGCGTCCAATCGAGCAGGGGCATGAAGTTATAGGTGACGACGGTGATGCCGCACGCGGCGAGGTTGCGCAGGCTCTGGAGATACGCGTCTATCAACTGGTCCCACCTGGCCGAGCGGGTCTTGATGCCCTCATGCACCGGCAGGCTCTCGACCACCGTCCAGCCAAGTCCCGCCTCCTCGATCTGCGCCTTGCGAGCGGCGATCGCCTCTCGCGACCAGACGGCACCGTTCGGCACCTCATGCAATGCGGTGACGACTTCGCTGGCCCCGGCCTGGCGGATATCGGCCAGCGCGACCGGATCCGCGGGGCCGAACCACCGCATGGTCTGCGTCATCATCATGGGCGTCGAACCTCTGGAGAAACGGCACCGCCGGAACGGCGGATGGGGAGGATTCGACGCTAGTACGCAGCCCGCGGTCAGACAAGTAGATGGGCACGATGGCACGCCTTGCAGACGAGGCCCGCTAAAGTTATCTGAGTAATGTCTCCAACAGGCGAACCTTCCTGATGCACCTGATCCGTTCCGCGCTCCAGGTCGATCCCCGCGACGATGTGGCCACTGCCCTGCGCGACCTGCCGGCAGGGGAGACGGTGACGGTTGGCGACACGACGGTGACGCTCTGCGACCCGGTGGCGAAGGGCCACAAGCTGTCGGTGCGGCCGATTGCGACCGGCGACGAAGTCGTGAAGTTCGGTTGGCCGATCGGACGCGCGACGATCGACATCCCGGCTGGGGCGCACGTCCATACCCACAATGTGCGCACGCTGCTGGAGGAGGCGCAGGAGTATGCCTATGCCGCGGCTCCGCCGGTCCCCGCCGTGTCCGCCGCGCCGCGTACCTTCGAGGGCTACCGCCGTGCGAACGGGGCGGTTGGTACGCGCAACGAGATCTGGATCCTGTGCACGGTCGGCTGTGTGGGCGCGACGGCCCGGCGGCTGGCCGAACTCGCCGCGCGGCGCTTTGCGGGTCGCGTGGACGGCATTCACGCCTTTCCGCACCCCTACGGCTGTTCCCAGCTGGGCGACGACCTCGATCATACCCGGACGATGCTGGCGAGCCTGGCGCAGCATCCCAATGCCGGCGGCGTGCTGCTGATCGGCCTTGGGTGCGAGAACAACCAGATGGACGCGCTGCTCGCCTCCGCGCCCGGCATCGACCGCAATCGCCTGCGCTCCTTCACCACCCAGATGGTCAGCGACGAATATGAGACCGGCCTCGCGATGATCGAGGAACTGGTCGCGTTGGCCGAGCAGGACCGCCGCGAGCCGGTGCCGCTGTCGGAACTGGTGCTGGGGCTGAAGTGCGGCGGCTCCGACGGGTTCTCGGGTGTTTCGGCCAACCCGCTGGTCGGGCGCGTCGCAGACGCGGTGGCGAACGCAGGAGGAACCCCGGTGCTGACCGAGATCCCCGAGATCTTCGGCGCCGAGCGTATCCTGATGGCGCGCGCCAAGGACGAGGCGGTGTTCGGCGAGATCTGTACGCTGGTTGAGGACTTCAAGGGCTATTTCATTGCCCATGGCCAGCCCGTCTATGAGAACCCGTCGCCGGGGAACAAGGCGGGCGGCATCACGACGCTGGACGAGAAGTCGCTGGGTGCGGTGCAGAAGGCGGGTCGAGCGCCCGTGGTCGACGTGCTGCGCTATGGCGAACGTGTGCGGCAAAAGGGGTTGGTGCTGCTGGAAGCGCCGGGCAACGACGCGGTATCCTCAACAGCGCTGACGGCCGCGGGCGCCACCGTGATCCTGTTCACCACCGGGCGCGGGACGCCGATGGGGTTCCCGGCACCGACGCTCAAGATCGCGTCCAACACCGGGCTTGCCGAGCGTAAGCCGGGATGGATCGACTTCGATGCGGGGCCGCTCCTGGAAGGGGAGCCGCCGGAGGCCGTGACCGAACGGCTGCTCGACCTGGTGATCGCCACGGCCTCCGGTGCAGAGACACGCGCCGAGCGCAACGGCGAGCGGGAAATCGCGCTGTGGAAGCAGGGTGTGACCGTCTAAGTCGATGGATGACAGGGCCAGTCGTGCCGCCTAGGCTGACGGCGTGCAGGAACCCAGCATGACCCGACCCGCCGGACGCAAGCTCTACCAGGCGATCATCGACGCCCTTCAGGCCGACATCGTCAGCGGGCGCTTCGCACCGGGCGAGCGGCTCCCCACCGAACGCGAACTCGTCGATCGTTTCTGCGTCAGCCGCCTGACGGTGCGGGAGGCGGTGATCGGCATGGAGATCCTCGGATTGGTCGAGGCACGGCGTGGATCGGGCGTCTATGTGACCGCCCATGCGCCGGGACTGCTGCAGCCGTCCGACCTGGACATCGGGGCGTTCGAACTGATCGAGGCGCGCCGGCTGGTGGAGGGGGAGTGCGCTGCGCTGGCTGCGCTCACGCGAAGCGAGGCGGACGTGGCAGCGTTGCGCGACATTCTGGAGCGGATGATCGCCGAGAACGCGATCGACAGCCCGGACGAGTATGCCGATCGCGAGTTCCATCGCCAGATCGCGCGGGCGACCGCCAACGACGCGATGGTGCTGACGATCGAGACGCTCTGGGACGTGCGGCATCGCTCGCCCCTCTGCATGGCCGTGCTCGACCGCGCGCGAAGGGCAGGGGAGAAACCGCGCATCGAGGACCATCGGGCCATCCTCGACGCGATCGCCGCGGGCGATCCGGATGGGGCGCGCCACGCCATGCGCCGCCACCTGGGCCGCGTGATCGAGCACTTGCTCGAGGCGACGCAGAACGATGCCCTCGAACGAGTTCGGGCCGAGGCGGCCCAGTTGCGGGATCGCGCAAACCGCTTTTCCGCGATCCGCTGATCCTACAGCCGCGCGAGGGTCGCGCGGGCGCCCTCCGTCTCCAGGCGGTGCAGCCAAGCCGCGAGAAGCTGTGCCAGCGCGGCGTCTTCGGCCAGAGCAGGGGGGAAGATCGCATCAAGCGCGAGCAGCGCTGCCACCTTCTCCTCGGCCGTGACGGTGCCCTCCAATGCCGCGGCGGTGCGCGTAGCGAGTGGATCGTCGACGGTAAAGGCTCTGCCCTGGTCGTCGATGCCCTCCTGCCAGCGCATCCACGCGGCAACGGCGAGCTTCAGGGCGGGGCAGCGGGTATCCGTCGCGCGACACGCAGCGATGCTTGCGAGCAGCCGCTGCGGCAGCTTTTGCGACCCGTCCATCGCGATCTGCCGGGTACGGTGCTGGAGCGCGGCGTTGGCGAAGCGCGCCATCAGCTGTGCTCGATAGGCTGCGACGTCGAGGCCGGGCGGGGGCGACAGCGTCGATTCCGCCTCGTCCCACAGCCGCTCGACAAAGCGACGGCCTTCGGGCAGCGCCACCACCTCGTGCACAAAGTCGATGCCCGCGAGCCCGCCGAGATAGGCGATGCCCGAATGTGCCCCGTTGAGCAGCCGGAGCTTGGCCTCTTCCCAGGGCGCGACGTCGTCGGTGAGCTGGACGCCAAGCGCCGCGAAGTCCGGCCGCGGACCCGCGAAGCGATCTTCGATCACCCATTGGGAGAAGGGCTCGGTCTTGACCATCGCCTGGTCCTCCACGCCCAAGGTCCGCGCGAGTTCGGCGATATCGGCGTCGGTGGTGGCGGGGACGATCCTGTCGACCATGGTCTGCGGGAAGGCGCCCTCCGCCTCGATCCAGGCGGCGAGCTCCGCGTCGTGCGCGGCGGCCATGCGCAGCACCGCCTGGCGCAGTCGCGCACCATTGTGCGGCAGGTTGTCGCAGCTAATCGCGGTGAAGGGGGGAAGGCCCGCAGCGCGGCGGCGGGCGAGGGCCGCGACCAAGAAGCCCGGGGCGGTACGAGGCGCTTCAAGGCTGGCGAGGTCGGCGGCGACATCCGCATCCGCCTCGATCAACGCGCCGGTGGCGGGGTCGAGCTTGTAGCCCTTCTCGGTGATCGTCAGCGTGACGAGATGCGTGTCGGGGCTGGCGAGCGCGGCGACGACCGCCGCCGGATGCTCGGGCGCCACCAGCACGGTCTGGACCGCCCCGATCAGCTGCAGGCGCCGGGCGTCGCCCTCGCGCTCGACCAGCGTATAGAGCCCGTCCTGTGGTACCAGCTGGTCGCGCACGCCCGGAGAACGCAGCGACACGCCGATGATGCCCCAGCGCAGGTCTCCTGCGGTGAGCGCGGCGTCGAATACCGCGGCCTGATGTGCGCGATGAAAGGCGCCGATGCCCAGGTGGACGACGCCCGCCTTCACGGCGGCGCGGTCGTAGGGCGGGCGGGTGACTTTGGCGGGCAGCGTTGCCATGGTCGCGTTCGAGAGGCGTGCGCTCACAGCTTGTAGGCCTGCTTGACGAGATCATAGGTCAGCGCCTGCGCGACCTCGTGCGCCTCGTCCTCGGGCAACCGATGCTCGGCGACGAGGCGCGCAAGGAAGGCGCAGTCCATCCGGCGGGCAACGTCGTGGCGCGCGGGGATCGACAGGAAGGCGCGGGTGTCGTCGTTGAAGCCGACCGTATTGTAGAAGCCGGCGGTCTCGGTCACCCGCTCGCGGAAGCGGCGCATGCCTTCGGGGCTGTCGTTGAACCACCAGGGCGGGCCGAGCCGCAGCGAAGGATAGTGGCCCGCGAGCGGCGCGAGCTCCCGCGCATAGCTGTCCTCGTCCAGGGTGAAGAGGATGATGTTGAGCCGCGGGTCCGAGCCATAGCGGCTGAGCAGCGGATGGAGCGCGCCGACGAAGTCCGTCGCCATCGGGATGTCGGCGCCCTTGTCGCGGCCGAACTGCGCCATGAGGGTCGCATTGTGGTTGCGGTGGACGCCGGGGTGGATCTGCAGCGTCATGCCGTCGTCGATGCTCATCCGTGCCATTTCGGTGAGCATCTGGGCGCGGAACAGCTCGGCCTCGGCGGCCGTGCAGCTGCCGGAGCGAACGCGGGCATAGAGGCGCTCGGCTTCCGCCTCGGACAGGTCCGCAGTCGCAGCGCTGGGGTGGCCGTGGTCGGTCGCGGTCGCGCCGCCGACCTCGCGGAAATAGGCACGGCGGTTTTCGTGCGCCCGCAGGTACCCCTGCCAGCTCGACACGTCCTCGCGGGCCAGCTCGCCCAATTGCTCGACGTTCTGCTGAAAGCCTTCGAACTCGGGGTCGAGCGCGGCGTCAGGGCGGTAGGTGGTGATGACCTTGCCCTGCCACCCGCTCGCGCGGATCGCGCGATGGTGGTCGAGCGGGTCGAGCGGACCCTCGGTGGTGGCGATAGCCTCGATGTTGAACCGCTCGAACAGCGCGCGGGGGCGGAACGCCTCCTGCTTCAGCGCGGCGTCGATGGTGTCGTAATAGGTGTCGGCGTTGGCGGCGGACAGCACCTCGTCGAGCCCGAAAATCTCGACGAACACCCAGTCGAGCCACATGCGCGATGGGGTGCCGCGGAACAGGTAATAGTGGCTGGCGAAGCGGCGCCAAATCGCCCGCGGATCGGCCTCGGTCGGGCCGCCGTCGACGCGGGGTACGCCCAGTTCCTCCAGCGGCACGCCCTGGCTGTAGAGCATGCGGAAGACATAATGGTCCGGGATGATCAGGAGGCTGGCCGGATTGCCGAACAGCTCGTTGCGATCGAACCAGGCCGGATCGGTGTGCCCATGGGGCGAGAGGATCGGAAGGCCCGCGATCCGCTCATACAGTCGCCGCGCAATCGACCGGGTGGTCGGATCGGCCGGCAGCAGCCGATCAGGGTGAAGCGAAAGCTTGGTCATCGAACGGCCTCGGGCAGAAAGGGAGGCGGGCGGCCCGCCGGCAGTAGGCGGAAGGATGCAAAAGCGGCTGGAGACTGTCCAGCCAATTTGTCAGATATCTTCAGGTGAACGGTGCCGCGACCGAGGCACGCCGGATCAGCGTCGACAGGAACAGTGCGTGCTCGCCGTCCTCGTCACCGACACTGTTGCCGATGAGCTTGAGCGCAGCTGCCCGTGCCATGGTCTCGATCGGCCAGCGGACCGTGGTGAGCGGCGGCCAGAGGTGCGAGGCGATGGTCGTGTCGTCAAAGCCGATGATCGACAGGTCGGCCGGAATCTCCAGCCCGCGTTGGCGGGCAACATGGATGGCGCCCGCCGCCATCTCGTCGTTGGAGGAAAAGATCGCGGTGGGGCGGGGCGAGAGGTCGAGCAGCCGCTCGGTCGCCCGCATGCCGGAATCGAAGGTATAGTCGCCGGGTGCGATCCAGGTGCGGTCGAACGGCAGGCCGGCAGCCTTCATCGCTTCCTCGTAGCCGGATTGGCGTTCGAGCGCGGAGCGGAAGCCGCGGGGACCCGCGATGACGCAGATGTGGCGATGACCCGCCTCGATCAGATGGCCGATCGCGTGCCGGACCGTTTCGCGGTCGTTGGAGGCGACCATGTGCTCCGGCACATCGAACGGGGCCGATCCCATGCGAACATAGCGGCAGCCGATGGACGCGCAGAGACCGGCGAGCTGGTCGTTCTCGGAAATCGGCGGCAGCAGCATCACGCCATAGGGGCGCTGGCGTTCAAGGAAGCGGCGGATTTCACCCAGCATCTCCGGGTCACCGCGGTCGACGGGGTGGACCAGCAGCTCGAATTCGGTGTCGCGCAGCACCTCCAGAAGCCCGTGCTGCACGCCCAGCACCATCTGCGCATTGGGATTGTCGTGGATCAGCGCGATCACGAAGTTCCGGCGCAGCGCCAGCGCACGCGCCTGCGGATTGGGCGTATAACCCAGCTCGGCGATCACCTGCTCGACGCGCTTGCGCGTGTCCTCGTTCAGGAGGTCGCTGTTGTTGATGACGCGGCTGACCGTCTTCTTCGAAACGCCGGCGAGACGCGCGACGTCGTTGATGGTGGGCTGGGAGGCCTTGGTCATGGCGCATCCATAGCGACCGAGCGAAGTTGTTTGCCAGCGGCATTTGGACGCACCCCTGCGGCAGGGGCGCGTCCGATGATGCGAACCGGCAGCGACGTGATCCGAGCCATTGGCGATGTTCAGCGCGGCAGCAGCTTCTCGCCAGAGATCGCGAATGAAGCGGCTGCTCCGGCCGCTTGGGTGTGCCCCGGCCTCGACACCGGCTGGCCGCCACCAACCCAGAGGTCGACCTGGCCGGTGGAAATGCGACGGCGGCCCTGCGGGTCCACGTAGCTGAGCTGTCGGTCCTTCAGCGAAAAGCGAACCGTGCGCGTCTCGCCCTTCTTCAGGTGCACCCGTTCGAAGCCCTGCAACGTGCGAATGGCAGCGCCATCCTTGCCGGGATGCGCGACGTACAGCTGGACGACCTCGTCGCCGTCCATGCCGCCCGCGTTGGTGACATCCACCGACACCGTCACCGAGCCATCCGCCTGGATCGCCTTGTCGCTGACGCGTGCATTCCGATAGGCGAAGTCGGTGTAGGAAAGGCCGTGGCCGAACGGGTAGAGAACCTCCCCGTTGAAATAGCGGTAGGTCCGCCCCTTCATCGCGTAATCGTCGAACGCGGGCAGATCGTCCGCGGACTTGTAGAAGGTGACCGGGAGGCGTCCGGCCGGGCTATAGTCTCCGGCGAGAAGGCCGGCGACGGCATGGCCGCCCTCGCCACCTGGATACCAGGCCTCGACGATTGCCGGGATGTTCTTGTCGGCCCAGTTCACGCTCAGCGCCGATCCGTTCATCAGCACCAGGACGACGGGCTTGCCGGTGGCATGGACCCGTTCGAGCAGCTTTTGCTGGGGCTCGGGTAGGTCGAGGCTGGTGCGATCACCGCCGGCGAAGCCCTTCGCCTGGACCTTCATCTCCTCGCCCTCGATGCGGGCGGAAAGCCCGCCTGCGAAGATCACGACGTCGGCCTGGCTGGCGGCTGCCACCGCATCGTCGCCATTGGCGCTCGGCAGGCTCCAGAGAAGCTGCTGCTGGCCACGCGCGCCGCGCTGGAAGCCCTCGACGCGGACGGCGTAGCTCTTGTCCCGCTTCAGGCGGATGGATCCCGACAGGATCGAGGGCGCGTCGCCCACGCCCCATTCGTCCACGACCAGCTTGTTGTCGATCCAGACGCGGTAGCCGTTCTCGCTGGAGAAGCGGAAGCGATACTCGCCGGTTTCCGGGGCCACCAGCGTGCCCGTCCAGCGTGCGGAGCTTTCGCAGTCACCGCTCCACTCCACCCGTGCGTTGGTCGCGGCTTCCGTGGCGCTCGGCGCCCCCTGCAAGTCGCGGTTGGCGTAATGCTGGACGCGGAGCCCCCGGAAAGCCGTGTCCGGCACCGGCGCTTCTTCCGGCCCAATGAGGCCGACGCCCTGCGCATGGAGGATCCGTGCGTTGGGATAGCGCGCGCGGATGCCGTCGAGCACCGTCACCGGCCGGGACGGCGTACCGTAGTAATTGCCCACCAGCGTATCGAAGCTGTCGGCGTTGGGTCCGATGACGGCGATCGTGCGCGGTGCGCTCTTGAACGGCAGCAGATTGCCCTGATTCTTCAGCAGCACCATCGACGCCTCTGCCATCTCGCGCGACTTGGCGCGGTGCGCGGGCGTGTCGTAGTCCTTCGCCGTGACGGTCGGGAACGGCAGCTGCGGGTCGAAGAGGCCGAGCCGGATGCGCGCCTCGAACAGGCGCTGGAGCGACCGATCCACCGTCGCCTCGCTCATATGCCCTGCCTTGACGGCCGCGACGATGTTCTCCGGATCGGTCGTCATGCCGTTGCGGTAGTCGCCGCAGATCAGGTCCATGCCGTTCTCGAAGCCGGCTGCGACACCTTCCGGAGCGGTGTTGGTGTAGTGCAGCGCGTCCTTGCGATAGATGTTCGCCGCTGCCCCGCAGTCGGAGACCACATAGCCCTGGAAACCCCAGTCGCGGCGCAGATACTGTTGCTGCAGCACCGCGTTGGCACAGCCGGGCACGCCCCAGACCGCATTGTACACGCACATGATGGAGGCGACCTTGCCCTCCGTCACCGTGGTGCGAAACGCCGGCAGATAGGTGTCCTCCAAATCGTGGAGGCTCGGGTACACGTCTTCGCGATGGCGGTTGCTTTCCGGGCCGGAATGGACCGCGAAATGCTTCGAGGTCGCGATCGTCTTGAAGTACTTCGGATCGTCGCCCTGCAGGCCCCGGATGAAGGCGGTGCCGATCTGGCCCGTCAGATAGGGGTCCTCGCCGTAGGTCTCCTGCCCGCGTCCCCAGCGCGGATCGCGAAAGATGTTGAGGTTGGGCGACCACACGGTGAGCCCGCGATAGAAGTCGCTCCCGCCGTCGGGATGGCGCCGCTCGAGATATTTGGCGCGAAACTCGGTAGAGATCACGTCGGCGGTACTCCGCATCCGATCGATATCCCATGTCGCCGCCATGCCGATGGCCTGCGGGAATACCGTTGCGATGCCGGCGCGCGCCACGCCATGCAGCCCTTCGTTCCACCAGTTGTACTTGGGGATGCCCAGTCGGGGCAGAGCAGGAGCGTCGTGGCCGAGTTGGAGCGCCTTTTCTTCGAGGCTCATCCTGGAGACGAGATCGCGGGCGCGTTCGGCAGGGGGCAGCTGCGGATTCCGATAGCGGAGCTCCGAGGGCGCGGACTGCGCGGTGGCCACGCTGATTGGCGCAACCGACGACAGGAATAGAAGTCCGATCAGCAACGTGCGAGCCACGCGACACCTCCCCAGTTTTTCTGTTTGGACCAAACTGTGCACATCGACGGCAGGCGGTCAACGAAATTGGTAACGCTATCTTGGCCTGCCTCTGCGCTTCCGAACGCAACCCGGCCGGCTGTCTCTGAAGGGGTTCTGAGTCCGCCTTGAGCCGCAAACTCACAAACGGCCTTGCTCCTGACACCGGTTTCCAATAGCCATGCCTGCGAAATGCTGAGGATGTTCTGTCGATGAGTGGGGAAGAGGCGATCGCACGGGCCTTTGTGGAGGCTCGGCGTGCGGGTGCGGCGCTTCCCACCTATCCGGGCGGACATCCGACCTCGCTGGCCACGGCCTATGGCGTGCAGGACCATGCGATCTCCCTCCGTGGCGGTGCCGTCGCCGGGTGGAAGGTGGGCCGCGTGCCGGCGCCCCACAGCGACACGCTGGGCGTGCCGCGGCTCGCAGGGCCGATCTTTGCCGACCAGATTCAGAGCGCCGGCGACGATCCGGCGGCGTTGCCGGTGATCGCTGGCGGCTTTGCTGCGGTGGAAGCCGAATATCTGCTGCGCATAGGCCATTCGCCACGCCCCGGTGGGCAGCGGATCTCACTCGAGGAAGTCGTCGAGCTGGTCGACGCGGTGCATGTCGGGTTCGAGATCGCGAGTTCGCCCTATGCGGGGATTAATGCGGACGGACCGCTGGTCACGATCAGCGACTTCGGCAATCATAACGCATTGCTGATCGGCGCGCCGGTGGCGGACTGGTCGAGCCGGGCCTTTGAGGACTGGCAGGTTGCGACCTTCGTTGACGACACCTGCGTCGGTGAGGCGAGCGCGCGCACCATGCTCGATGGCCCGTTCGGCGCCGTCGCGTTCCTGGTCGAGAGTCTGGCTGCGCGCGGCCGGACGCTGGAGCCGGGGCAATGGGTCTCCTCAGGCGCGGTGACCGGCGTCCACCAGGTGGCGGTCGGGGCGCGGGTCGAGGCGCGGTTTGGAACACTTCGGGTGAGCGGCACGATAGAGGCCGCCGCCCGGCAGGAGAGTATGTCGGAGACGAAGCATGGAGAACGGACGGGCTGATCCGATTGCAGGCGCGGTAGCGCGGGCGGGTCGCTATCGTTGGGGGATCGTCGCGCTCCTGTTTACGGCGACGGTGATCAACTACGTCGATCGGCAGATGATCGGCGTGCTCAAGCCGACGCTGTCGGCGGACCTCGGCTGGAGCGAGACCGACTTCGCCGACGTCATCTTCTTTTTCCAGTTCGCCTATGCGATCGGCTACCTCGGCTTCGGCCGGATCATGGACGTGATCGGCGCGCGCTTCGGCTATGCCATCGCCTTCGTCATCTGGCAGATCGCCCACATCGCCCATGGCGGCGCGTACAGCGTCACCCAGTTCGCCATGGCACGCTTCGGCCTGGGTTTAGGCGAATCTGGCAATTTCCCCGCGAGCATCAAGGCGGTCACCGAGTGGTTCCCGGCGCGCGAACGGGCACTGGCGATCGGCGTGTTCAACGCCGGCGCCAACGTCGGCGCGATCATCACGCCGCTGGTGGTTCCGATCATCACCGTCACCTATGGCTGGCGTGCGGCGTTCATCATCACCGGCTTGGTCAGCCTGCTGTGGCTGGTCGCCTGGCTGATGATGTATCGACGCCCCAGCGAGCATCCCAAGATAACGAATGAGGAGCGCGCCTGGATCGAGCAGGATCCGGCCGATCCGGTGACGGCGATCCCGTGGAAGCGGCTGATCCGCGTGCGCGAGACCTGGGCCTATGCGCTGGGCAAGTTCTTCATCGACCCGATCTGGTGGTTCTTCCTGTTCTGGCTGCCGGGCTATCTGGGCGAGCGTTATGACCTGGACCTGCTGAGCTTCGGGCCGCCGCTGGTCGCCATCTACCTGCTGTCCGATCTGGGCAGCGTCGCGGGGGGCTGGCTGTCGGGTCGGTTCATCAACGCGGGCAAGAGCGTCAACTATGCGCGCAAGATGACCATGTTCATCTGCGCCTGTGCGGTGGTGCCGGTGTTCTTTGCCCAGTCGATCGACAATCTGTGGCTGGCGGTGCTGGTGATCGGCGTTGCGACCGCGGCGCACCAGGCGTTCTCGGCCAACCTCTACACCCTCCCGTCCGACCTGTTCCCCCGCGCGGCGGTGGGTTCGGTCGTCGGCATCGGCGGCACCGTGGGCGCAATCGGCGGCATGCTGATGGCAAAGTACGCAGGCTATGTCCTCGACAGCATCGGCAGCTATGTGCCGCTGTTCGCGGTGGCGGGCTCGGCCTATTTCCTGGCGCTGCTGTGCGTCCACCTGCTGTCGCCTAAGCTGGCGCGGGCGCAGGAAGTCTGAAGGTAGGCAGCGGGCGGCGCACGCACGCCGCCCGCTGCCGCACCCCCAAGCTGGAGAAATGCGATGGGATTGAGCAGGCGCGACGCGCTGGGGACGGCGTTTGCCGGCGGTGCAGCGGCGATGCTGGGTGGAACGCCCGCACGCGCAGCGGGGGCGTCGGCGGCGCCTGAGGCTTGCAAGGCGGGCCCGGCGAAGGACTGGAAGCGCGGCTTCGACAACCAGCGGATCGCGGACCTGGGCGATGGACGGTTCCTGAACCCGCTGCTCGCGGGCGACCATCCCGATCCCGCCATCCTGAAGGATGGGCGGGACTACTACATGACCTTCTCCAGCTTCGACAGCTATCCCGGGCTGACGATCTGGCACAGCCGCGACCTGGTGAACTGGCAGCCGCGCAAGGCCGCGCTCAACCGCAACATCGGATCGGTGTGGGCGGTGAGCCTGGAAAAGCACAAGGGGCGGTATTTCCTCTACATCCCGGTGAAGGCCACGCCGAACGACATCTATGTCAGCTGGGCAGATCACATCGACGGGCCCTGGTCCGATCCCAAATCGCTGGGGCTGCACGAACATATCGACCCGTGCCATGCGGTGGCCGAGGATGGGTCGCGCTGGCTGTTTCTGTCCGGCGGAGACCGCATCCGGCTGTCAGACGACGGGCTGTCGACCGTTGGCAAGGTCGAGCATGTCTATGACCCCTGGCGCTATCCGGACGAGTGGGACGTTGAGAGCTTCTCGCCCGAGGGGCCGAAGATCGTGCGGCACGGCGGCTGGTATTACCAGATCACCGCGGTCGGCGGGACGGCGGGCCCGCCCACCGGGCACATGGTGATCGTGGCACGGTCGCGCTCGCTCCACGGGCCGTGGGAGAATGATCCGGCCAATCCGGTGGTGCGGACCCAGGATGTGTCGGAACGCTGGTGGTCACGCGGCCATGCGAGCCTGGTCGAGGCGCCGGACGGGAGCTGGTGGTCGGTGTACCACGGGTTCGAGAACGGGTTCTGGACGCTGGGGCGGCAGGCGCTACTCGACCCGATCGAATGGACCGCCGAAGGCTGGTTCCGGATGAAGGGCGGCGACCTGTCGCAGCCCATCGCCAAGCCCAGGGGCGGCGCGGCGCTGCCGCATGGGCAGCCGCTGTCGGATGACTTCCGGACCCTGCAGCTGGGGGCGAAGTGGAACTTCTTTCAGCCCGGACCGGACGAGGCCGCTCGGGCGCGCGTGGAGAATGGCACGCTGGTGTTGAAGGCAACCGGCAAGGCACCGAGCGATTCCTCGCCGCTGATGCTGATCGCGGGGGACCGGGCGTACCAGTTCGAATGCGCGATCGAGATCGCAGCCGGCGGGACTGCGGGCCTGGTGCTGTTCTATGACGACAAGCTCTACTGTGGGCTTGGCTTCGACGAGACGCGGTTCGTGACGCACCAGTACGGCATCGAGCGCGGGCGGCCGGCGAACCCCTATGGCCGGCGCCTGCGGATGCGGGTGGCGAACAAGGAGCATATCGTCGCCATCCACCTGAGCGGCGATAACGGGCGGACGTGGAAGCGCTTCGACCGCGGGATGGAGGTCTCCGGGTACCACCATAATGTGCGGGGCGGGTTCCTGATGCTGCGCCCGGGGCTGTATTCGGCCGGGACGGGCGAAGCACGGTTCCGGGATTTTCGGTATCGGGCATTGTAGGGCTGCGCGCACTGCGTTCCCGCGTAGCCGGGACCTAGGGTCAAGTAGAACAACCGAGGGAGAGGCTTGGTACCCTGGGTTCGCGCTTGCGTGGGAGCACCACCGCGACGCCCGCCTCTGCCGGCGTACGGGAGCGATCAGGTGAGGTCCCGCCAGCCTCCATACGCTTCGGTGCGCATTCGGCCGTGGCGGAGCATGGCTTGGTGGAAGGGCACCCGTTCGGCGGGCCTCACGCGGGCGGCGGTGTCGGCGAGGTCCAGCCAGGCCATCGCCTCGCCCGCGCGGGTGGCGGGTTCCTTGGCGAGGCGGGGGAGGTCGACCTCGAACGGGGCGAAATAGCCGGGCTCGCCCTGCCAGGTGATCAACTGTGTGCGGGCCTGGTCGATGCTCCATCCGTCGAGGTGGATGCCCAGATCCGCGAGGCCGCGGGTGACGCGGAACAGCAGCCAGTGGATGTGGCCGAGTTCGCCGAGCGGGTCGCCCGTGTAGACGCCGTCGGCGGCGGCGAGCTGTTCGGCATGCATTCCCCAGGCTTCGGCATAGGAGGGGGCGTAGCGCAGGCGGAGCGGATGGGGGGCAGCGAGCGCTTCCATCGGCATCTGCGTCATGTGGCCCGGGAGCAGCTCGTGGTGGACGGCGCTCGTGAGGCTCCAGCTGGGGCGGCGAGAGATGTCCTTGAGATCAACCACATAGGCGCCGGGCTTCCCGGGTGTTGGCAACTCGCGATAGCCGCCACGGCCGGCGGCGAGTTCGGCGGAGGAGAGCTGGCGGGCGGTGACGTCGAGGCAGAAGGGCGGGACGGGGCCGAGCAGCGCGGGAACGCGCGCGCGGGCGGCGGCGAGCACGCGGTTCATGTCGGCGACGGCCTGGTCGCGGCCGGCGTCGCTGTCGGAATAATGCCACTGCGGGTCGCCGAAGAGCGCGCGGTAGCGCTCGCCGACCGAACCCCGGGTGCGGCCGAGGCCAAGGAACAGCCGGTCGGCGCGAGCGGTGAGGCGGGCGAGCTCGCGCGTCAGCCGCCGGCGGGTGCGGGCGGGGGTGACGTTGGTGCCGCTGCGCTGCTGGAGCAGGAGGGCATAGCGTTCGGTGCCGGTGGCGGTGGCGGATTTCGCGTCGATCACGAGGCCGGCGCGAGCCGTGAGCAGATCGAGGCGCTGGCCTGGGGGAAGCGCTCGGGCGTCGAAGCTGGCGAGGTGCGCGGGGTCGCCGTCCTTCTCGGCCGCGTCCAGGGCAGCGCGAAGGTCGTTTCGGCCCTCCAGCGCGAGCGCGGGGGTGGCGAGCACGCCGAGGCCGGCAAGGATGGCGCGCCGCGTCGCCTTCATTTCCGGACGAGCCCGGCGAGCGGGACCTGGTTGTTCTGGCGTGTCACCTCCGGGGCATCGCCGGGAAGGGCGATGCGGACCGAAAGGGTGGCGGGATCGACGCCGCTGGGGATGCTCAGGCGCACGGTGGCGGTCCTGGGCGTGAGGTCGGTGGGGGCGGCAAGCGCGGGCACGGCGGCGCGGGCGACCTCGCGGCCGGCGCCGTCGACCAGCGTCACGGCGCCGCCGGTCACAGGTTGCGAGCCGAGGCTGTGGATCGTCACGGACACGCGGCGGCCCTGTACGATCACGTCGTCGGTGCCGATGCCGAGGTCGGGGCGCTGCTCGACCGGGCCGCTCGCCTGATCGAGGGTGAAGTCGAGCACGGTGGTGGTGCCGGGCGCGAAGGTCACTTCGGTCGAAGCGCTGCGCTCGAGGGTGAGCTGGCGGCTGTCGGCGGGGGTGAGGGTGGTGCCGCCGTCGCTGCTGGTGGCGGCCTTCATCGTCCAGGTGCCGGCCGTGACGGTCCAACCGGTCATGGTCGCGCGCTGGGGCTGGTTGGTGGTGTTGTAGGCGATGACGCGGAAGGCGTCGGGCTTCGGGTTGGGGACCAGTATCGCGACCTGGGTCGCGGCGTCGGGCTGGTCGAAGCGCCAGCTGACCGTGTTGCCGGGCCAGGTTTGGTTCCGGCGCAGGGCGATGCCGCCCAGGCGCTCGCGCTGCAGGATCTCGTTGGGCTGGTCGACGCGATCGGACCACCAGTGCCCTTGCGTGTACATGTACATGTGCTGCGCCTTGTCGGCGATGGCGTCGGCGTGGAGGCGTTCGAGCCAGCTGCGGTCGCCGCTCGCGGCCCAGGCGCTGTAGAGCGCGAAGGGATCGCCCGAAGCCTCGGCCTTGGCGGGCGCGGTTGCGAGCAGCTGCCCGCCCATCGGGAGGGCGTGGAAGGCGTTCTCGTTGAACTCGGCGAGCGCGGCGAGCCCGGCCTTGGCGAGGCGCGTCTCGATCGGGCGGAGGTATTTCGCGTCGCCGGTGAAGCGCCAGGATGCCCAGGCGGACTGGAGCGGGGTGGTGGCGCCGCCGCCGTCCCCGACGCGGGTGGCATCGGTGCGCCAGTTGACCTCGTTGGGATAGCTCCAGTTGCCGTCGGGGCCTTGGGTGCCGTGCGCCATCAGCCCGTCGACGATGCCGGTCACCAGGCCGCGTGCGGCGGGGCTGGCGTTGTAGAGGCCGAGCAGGATCGGACCGTGGAGGACGGTGAAGCTGTACGGTTTCTGCCACTCGAACGCGCCCTCGCGGTAGACCTTGCGGGCGCCGTACCAATTCGAGGAGAAATGGAGATGGCCGGCGGGGTTGCGGGTGATGATGCCGCCCAGCGCCTTGGTGGTGGCCATGATCCGCTCGACGGTGCGCGGCTCGCCCCAGTTGAGGTAGAGGCGTTCGGCGTCGGCGTTCATGCCTTCCTCATAGGCGTGAAGCTCGTCGGTGGTGAGGACGCCCAGACCGTTCTCGATCATGCCGTTCTTGTAGACGGCCTCGTCCAGCGCGCGCAGCGACGCGTTGATCTTGTCGGGATCGACGCCCATCAGCGCTAGGCCGGGCCATTGCTGGGTGAGGTCGGTGTCGTCGGAGATGCCGCCGCCGAAGTCACCATAGGGCACCTGGCGCTCGTCGATCCACCAGTTCACGAAATGGCGGGCGAGCTTCAAATCCTCGAGCTGGCGGAATGCCCAGAGCGGTACGCCGGCGGGCGGCTGCGGCTGGGTGAAGGCCGGCATGTTTTCGGGGCGGTAGTTGATGTCCGCCCAATAGCGCCGCGCCTCCGCATGATCGGGATCGACACGCAACAGGTCGGAGATGTCGGCAAAGACACGGCGGTAGAGGCCGGCGTTCTTGGAGGCGGTATGCTCCTCGACCAGGAAGCCCCAATTGTCCTTCACCTGGTTGAAGCGGTCGACGACATGCTCGCGGGCGGCCTCGGCGCGGTCCTTGAAGACGAGGCGCAGCTTGGCACCGTTGAGCGCATCGGCGCTGAAATCGGGGGCTGCGGACGCGATCGTAAGATAGAGGCTATCGTTGGTGAGGATGCGGTCGCGCAGGTCCAGCCACAGCGTGCGCGCCTCGCCGGGGCGGACCGAGACCTGCACGTCGATCATCTGGCGATCCGGCCAGATCGGATCGTGAACAACGATGCTGAGCGGGATCAGGCCCTTGGCGTCCGGTGTAAGCTGCATTGCGGGCAGGTCGATGGCGATGCCGTCGAGCCCGGCATGGAGGTTCTGCCAGCCATAGTCCCAGGCGCGCGCAAGCGGCCTGTCCGGAAAGGCGTCGCCGAAGTTGGAGGGCACCAGCAGGTGGACGATCGGGCGGGCGTCGGCGCGGCGGACGGCGGCGCCGGTCTCGGCCGAGCTGCCGGCGCCGACCGCGGTCTTGATGCCGCCGGCCGGCATGGCGACGGCGGTGGCCTGCTCGTCGGGCGCATAGCGGCCCGCGACATAGGCGTTGAGCGCGGAAAGGGCGGGGAGCTGCGACGACGCCTTGGCATCCACGACATAATCGAGGCTGAACAAACCCCTGGGCGGCGTTCCTGCCGTGACGTTATAGGCCCAGATCTCCTGGATCGGCTGTTCCTGCATCACGTTGGTGAAGCGCAGGCGGCCCCCCGCCTTCGTGGCGAAGCTGTCGCTGGTGCGGACCACGCCCTTGGGGCGCTTGGCGAGGGTCGCATAGTCGCCACCCTCGGGCGCATAGGCGAGCGTGCCATAGGCGGCGCCGCGGATGGCGACGCGGTTGAAGCGCTCTCCGGCGGGGACGGCGAGGTCATAGGTCTTGCCGCCCTCCACATAGACGTTCCAGTCGGGGAGCTGGAAATAGTCGTCGCGGCCGGGGAGCTTGGAGCGGTTGTAGACGCCGGGCCAGGTGGTCTCGGGGATGCCGTCGACGCCCTTCCACATCCATTGCTTCAGGTCCTTCGCGTCGGCGAACTCGACCTTGCGGATGGTGGTGGCGGGGTCGGTGAGGACGGGCGGGCTCTGCCGGTCCCAGCCATAGCGGTGGAGCCAGGCGGTGCGACGGGCGGCGGCATCATCGGCCGGGGGCGCGGCGGGCTCCTGCTTGGCGGCGAGCGCAGTCACGCCGCTGGGCCCAAGCATCCGGTCGTAGACGCGCAGGTCGTCGACGTCGGAACCGCGCATGAAGTTGTAGCGGCTCTGCACCTGATGCGGCGAGATCACCCGGCCGGCGAGCCCGAACTGGTCGAGCCCCGAGTCGAGATCGGCCGTCTGGCGCTTGGCCGCGACTTCGCGCCCGTCGACATAGAGGCGGACGCCGACTGTCTCGTCCCAGGCGAACGCGAGGTGGTGCCAGGCGTTGGGATCAGGGATCTGCGGAATGGTGTAGGAGACGCGGATGCGCGCGAGGTTGGCGTCGGTGACAAAGGCGTCGAAGCCGTGGCCGTTCCAGTCGATGCGCAGGAACGCCATGTCCCAGCTGGTGTGATCGGCAAATCCGGTGCGGAAGATCACGAAGGGGACGTCGTTCAGGGGATCGCGCGCACGCCACCAGAAGGCGAGGGTGCCGCGTTCGGCGCGCATGTTGCCGGGCGCCTTCCACGCGACATAGCCGGCGTCCGACCAGCGCGCGGCGCCGCCGATCGCGCCATCGGCAACGGTGCTCATGCCGCTGCGGAAATTGGGGACGGGGTCGCCGGCTGCGTGCTCGGCGGTGAAGCCGCTGTCGAGGGTGGCGTGGAAGATCAGGCTCTGGTCGGCGGCGGCTGCGGCGGGCGCCTGGGTCTGGGCTGCGGCCGGGGTGGCGAGGAGGGCGGCGGCGAGGGCCAGCGCGGAAACGGGGGAACGGGTCATTCTCTCTCCTCGGGCCGGCGGAGGTGCGGGGTGGGCCCCGTCTGTTCGGCCGGTGGCGGGCATTGGGTGTGCGGTCGACGGCTAGGGCAGGAGGCGGAAGGCGGCAGCTGGACTTGTACCCCGGCGGAGGCCGGGGTCCAGTTGGGAAGGCCTTCGAGGGGCGATCCCCAACCCCACCCGCACCGCAACTGTACCCCGGCCTTCACCGGGGTACGGCAGCATGGCGTGGTTGGGGATCGTCACCGCGCCACGATGGTGCATGCGGTGGCGAGGCGGTTGTCGAAGCGGACGTCAACGCGGGCGCCGAGCGACACCTGGTGGACGCCGGTGACGGCCCCGGACGAGATCCAGTCGCCCGGCTGGAGCGCGATGCCGCGGGCGGCGAGCAGCTCGAACAGGAAACGCGCCGCGCCGAAGGGTCCGTCAAGCATGGTGGCGGCGGTGGCGGCGCCGATCGGGGCGCCGTCGATGGTGAGTTCGACCGGCCAGTCCGCGATGCCGGCATCGCGCCAGTTGTCGATCGCCGGGCCAATCACCAGGCCGTTGTTGTTGCCATAGTCGGAGATGGTGACGGTGGCACCGAGCGCATTGATGCCGGGAAAGGGAGAGCTGGCGATCTCGATGCCGGCGTGCACGGCGTCGATCAGGTCGATCGCCTCCTTCATCGTGTACTGGAGCTTGGCGGGATCGGGCGCGGTGCCGACGCGCAGCAGGAACTCGGCCTCGGCCGCGGCGAAGCCGCCGCGGAATACCGGCATGGCGACCGGCGTTCCGGCGCCCGCGGCGGTGACGATCTGGTCGGCAAAGATCGGGCCGGCGAGGCGGTTCACGTCCTCGATCGGCGGGTCGATCTTGCCGACCTTCCACCCCGCGACGCGGCGGCCGTCGAGCGCGAGGGCGCGGTCCTGCACCGCATAGGCCTCTGCCAGCGCAGCGGGGATGGTGCCGGGATAGTCGACGATCGCCACGCCCTCACGGCGCGCACGCACGAAGGACTCGGCGATGCGTTCGATATTCTGCTGCAGTACGGTCGCCACCTGGAGCTTCTCCAATCCAAAGTCTGAAACCGGTGTCAGCGACACCGGTTAGCGTTCAGCCGAAGCCGTGGGTCTTTGCCCAGCGCGCGAACAACTCGGGCCAGATCGCCGCGGGCTTGCCGGCCGCACCGCGGATGCCAAAGCCGTGGCCGCCCTCCGTAAACAGGTGCGTCTCGACCGGTACGCCAGCGCGCTTGAGTGCGGCGCGCAGCGCGAGGCTGTTTTCGACCGGCACCGTTGCGTCATCCTCGGCATGAACCAGGAAGCAGGGCGGGGTGGTGGCGCGGACGTTGTTCTCGGGGCTGTGCGCGGCTTCGAGCGCTGGCGTGGGGTTGGTGCCCAGCAGTTGCTTGCGCGATCCGCCGTGGGCGACGGGAAGGCGCATCGACTGCACGGGGTAGATGGGCGCGGCAATGTCGGGACGGGCGCTCAGCCGGTCCGCAGCATCCACCGGCGCATAGACGCGCGCGTCATAGCGGGTGGCGAGGTCACCGCAAACATGCCCGCCGGCCGAAAAGCCCATCGCGGCGACGCGATCCGGGCGGATGCCATAGCTCTGCGCACGCGCGCGGATGAGCCGCATCGCCCGCTGGCTGTCCTGGAGCGGGGTGTCGGGACCCGCCGCCCAGCCATCGCCCGGCAGGCGGTAGAAGAGCACGAACACGGTCCAGCCCCGCTCTGCGAGCCACCGGCCGATCTCGAAGCCTTCCTTGTCGAGCACGACGCGGACATAGCCCCCGCCGGGCGCGACCATCAGCGCCGATCCGTTGGGCTTGCGCGGGCGGAAGACGACGAGGCGCGGGCGGTGGGTGCCGGTCACGGCGCGGTCGGAAAGGGCGGGATCCTTGCTGCGTTCCTCGATCCGCTCGACCGGCAGCGTGGCGGGGGCGCCGGGAGCGCCGTTCGGCCACAGCTCGAGGATCTCGGTGGGATCGGGGGACGTGCCCCGGGCCGGCGGGGTGGGTTGCTGGGCCCGCGCGGAGCCTGCGGCGGCCGCGGCCATCACGGAGCCGAGCGCAGCCAGCGTCTGTCGCCGATCGATCATGCAGAATTCCCGCGGAAGAAAAGAAGGGCGCCCCAAGGGAGGGGAGCGGGGCGCCCGGGACGACCTACATCTTGAAGCGGCCGCCGATCAGGAACGTCCGCCCGAAGTGGTTGGACTCGTAGTTGCGCTTTGCGTCGATATCGACCCACCGATCGCGATACTCGTCGGTCAGATTGGTGCCCTCCAGCGACAGCTCGAAGCTCGGCGTCACCTTGTACCGCAGCGATGCGTCGACGTTGACCGTCTCGTCATAGCCTTCGAACAGGTTGCCGGTCGCCGAGGCGCCGTCGATGTACGGGCTGCGATAGCTGACCGACGCGCGCGCGGAGAACTTCGCATCCTCATAGTAGAGCGTGCCGTTGTAGGCGCGCTTCGACAGGCCGTAGAGCGTCGCGTCCCGGGTGGTGTTGGGAAGCGCGCCGAGCGTGCCGCCGGGGATGGGTGCGCCGGTCGGGCTGACGCCAGGCTGGATCACCTCGGTCGCCGGACCACCCTGCGAATAGCTGGCGCTGGAGTCGACGAAGGTGGCGTTGGCGAGGAAGCCGAAGTTCTTGAGGAAGCCCGGCAGGAAGGTGAAGCTCGCCTGCAGTGAGATTTCCATGCCCTTCAACGACGCACCCTCGCCATTCACCGGGCCGCTGATCTGCCACAGCTGGCCTTCCGGTGCTTGGGCGGCCGGCGAGCTCGCCGGGATCACGCTGAGCGGCAGGCCCGTCGAGGCGAAGGTGCCGCTGCGAGTGCCGGAGACCGGGAAGCTGGCGATGTTCTTCTTGAACAGCGCGACCGAGAACAGCGACTGGGGCGCGAAATAATATTCGGCCGACAGATCGAACGAGGTGGCGCGGAACGGATCGAGCTGCGGATTGCCGAAGTTGACGCGGTAGTTGAACCCGTCGACCGAGCCTCCCGGCGTCAGGCTGCCCAGCGACGGCCGGGTGATGACCTTCGAAATGGCGCCGCGCAGGACGATGTCCTCATGCGGGAACAGCGCGACGTTGATCGCGGGCAGCCAGTCGTCATAGCTCCGCTCGACGGTCACGGGCGTATTGGTGGTGACGCCGCCCGCCGTAGCCGAGGTCAGGCCGGTCGACTTCTGCGCGGTGTGCGCATAGCGCATGCCGGCGTTGGCCGCGTAGCGCAGGCCGAACAGGTCGCCTTCCATGTCGAACTGGACATAGCCGCCGGTCACTTCCTCGGAGACGCTGCGGGTGTCCCCGACCAGCACGTTGGCGGTGCGATCATAGAGGCCGGTGTAGTTCGCCGCCGCATCGATGTTCGGGATCAGGAACTCGGTGGTGGTGCCGCCGGGCTGACCGGCCTTGCCAAGGTTGAACAGCTCGCCGAGGTTCCCCGCCGGGAAGCCGTACACCGCCGTCGGGCCGATGTTGCTGTTGGGCGTGCAGGTGATGGTGCCGAGCACCACGTCGGTGCCGCCGGCGTTCGGGCAGACCACCGCATCGCGCGAGAAGCCCTGGGTATCGAACGAGAAGCGGCGGTACATGGCTCCGGACTTGATCTGCAGCCCCTCCGTCACGTCCCATTCGGTCCGCAGCTGGACGGTGCGGAAGTCGTTGACCGTCTTGGACGGGCGGTCACGGATCTCCGAGAGCTGGAAGTTGGCCGGATCGGTGACGCTGGTGCCGAAGCTGATCACCGGGCGCTTCATGTTGGTGTAGTCGTAGCTGAAGCCCTGCGCGTCGCGATCGTCGAACACGAAGGTCGTCTCCACCGGAATGGTGGCGTTCGACTTGGAATAGCCGCCCATCAGCGTGAAGCGGAACGTGTCGCTGACATCCTGATCCCAGCTTCCGCCGATCTGGTAGAACTCGGTCTGCGACTCGCGAAGATAATGCTCGGTGCGCACCCAGGCGTCGTCGATGGTTGCGGAGATCAGGTTGTTGTTGTCATCGATCGTATAGTCGCGGACGTTCATCTGCCGCTCGTTGGAGCGCAGCAGCACTTCGCCCCATTTCTCCTCGCGGGTTTCCTTGAAGCGCGAATAGAGCGCGTCGATCGAGACCTTGGTTGCGTCGGTCGGCGCCCACTGGACGCTGCCGGTCAGGCCCAGGCGCTCGCGATCATGACGGACCGAGCCGTAGCGCGGGATGCGCGGGTGGAAGGCGAGCGCGACCTGGTCGCAGACGCCGCCCGGGGTGCCGACATAGGTGCCGCCACGGTTCGGCTGCGAGAAGCAAGGGGTGCCGTCGACCGAGTCGAACACGCCTTGGGCCCAGCGCACGGTGTTGTTGCCGAGCTCCAGGTTGTTGGTGCTCTGGTACGCACCCGAGGTCGCGACGCCGAAGGTACCGGCGTCGTTCTTGTACGACAGCAGGCCGGCGAGACGCGGGCCCCAGTTCTCCGAAAGATCGTTGTACGACGCCTGACCCGAGGCCACGAAGGTGACGCCGGTCTTGCCGGCCAGCGGGTTGCCCGTGTTGAGGTCGACCACGGCGCCGAGCGACCCTTCGTCGAGCGAGGCCTCCGCGGTCTTGTGGACGACGATCGAGTTGAAGAGCTCCGACGCGAACACGTTGAAGTCGAAGGCGCGGTCACGGTTGGAGCTGGCGCCATCGGTGGAGGTGGCGACCGTCTCGAGCCCATTGACGCGGACGCGAGTGAACTGGGCGCCGAGACCGCGCACGGTGATCGCGCGGCCTTCGCCGGCATCGCGCTGGATCGAGATGCCGGGAATGCGCTGCAGCGACTCGGCGAGGTTCTGGTCGGGGAACTTGGCGATGTCTTCCGCCACGATCGCATCGACCGAGGAGACGGTGTTGCGTTTCAGCGCGATCGCGGCGCCGAGCGACTGGCGAAAGCCGGTGACGACGATGTCGCCTCCCGTGTCCGCTTCGGGCGGTGCGACCTGGGCAGCGGGGTCAGGCGTCGCCTGATCGGCCGGTACGATCGCGGTCTGGGCCGGCGACGGATCCTGCTGCGCCTGGGTGCCGGGTGCGACCGTCTCCGGGACCTCGGCGGCTTGGGCGAGGGCCGCCTGCGGAAGCAGCAGTGCGGCGGACATCGCACCGAGCGAAACGCCGGCCAGGCGCAACGATCCGCGGCACGTACGACGGGACATGGTCATGCGAAATCTCTCCCCTCACGGCCGACGTCTGGCATCGGCAACGATTCCTGACACGCTGTATCGCGCACGGTTCGGGAGGGCGGGCGACAGGCCCGCGTCCGACATCCTCTCGATCCGACGCTTGTCTGGCGCGTCGTTCAACCGGCCTGTTTTGCTCTAGTAACCGGTGTCATAGACATGCGGCCGATCGGAACCGGTGTCAACCGTCTGCCACATGGTGGATTTCAGGTACCGGGCTGGATGTAGGGCACGCGGGCGAACAGCTCGCGCTGCCAGCGGCGGGGGTCGTTCTCCACGCGCGAGCGGGTGTCGAAAACCATCGTACTGCGCGTCGCCAGATCGTAGCGCGGCCAGTGCGGCAACCCGGCATGGTTCGGATCACCGGTCTTTGTGAAGGCGACGAAGCTCTCCTGGATGGCTGCCGAGGCCGTGCGCGCATCCGCGGCGGTGCCGGTCTGCGCCCCTTCGGCATCGAGCGTGCCGAACACGAGCGGGATATCCATGGTGTGGAAGGCTCCGCGCCGGGGGTCGGTGCGCGATCCGAAATCGAGCTGATAGACCCAGCCCGGAGCGCCGGCGCGCGCGCGCTCCTCCGCCTCGATCACCTGGCCGCGCCAGCTGCGCCCGCAGGTGGTGGCGTCGTAGAAGACCTGGGTGGGCGTCCAGTCCGGAAAACGCTCACGATATTGCGCGACGACCCATTCGGGCAGAATGTCGATGCGCAGCTCGGGTGCGATGCGATCGGCGACATTGTCCCAGGTGAGCCCCTGCACCTTGGGACTGTCCGGGCTGAGGAAGGCGCGGGTCTCGTCATGCGTGTTGCCGAGCAGCATCGGGATGGCGAGGCCCTGCGGATGGGCGTCGGGCCAGAAGGGGTGGCGGGTCATCCACCTCATGTCGAGCACCGGGCCGAAATAGACGCCGCCGCCCAGAATTGGGTCGGTCGCGTCGAGGGCGTCCACGAGCCGTTCGGTGGGCATCGCCAGCAGCGGGTCGAGGTTGGTTTCCGTCACACCGAGCCGCTGCAGACAGGCACGGGTGCGGGCGGTGGCGTTGAGCGGCCCAGAAGCGGTGACCTGCTGTCCGCTCATGGTCGCAGCGCGGTGGAACAGGCCCTTGGCTGCCGGCATCGCCATCATCGTCGCGATCTTGGCGCCACCGCCGGACTGGCCGAATACCATCACGCAGTTCGGATCGCCCCCGAAGGCGGCGATGTTGTCGCGCACCCATTGCAGGGCGAGGATCAGGTCGAGCTGGCCGAGGTTGCCGCTGTCGGCGAAGCGCGGATCGAGGCGCGCCAGGTAGAGGTAGCCGAAGGCGTTGAGGCGGTGGTTGACGGTCACCACCACCACGTCGCCGCGCGCGGCGAGATGATGCCCATGCGTCTGCGGATCGGTGACGCTGCCGTTGGAATAAGCGCCGCCGTGGATGTAGAGCATCACCGGCTTCTTGGCGCCGACGCGCGGCTCTGCGGTCCAGATGTTGAGGAACAGGCAATCCTCGGACCGGGGCTCGTCGCTTGCGGCCTTTTGCGGGCAGATCGGCCCGAAGCGCTGGGCGAGGACGCGGGTGCCGGGTTGGGCGACTGGTACGGCGGCACGGAATCGTTCGGCCCGGCCGTAGCGGATGCCGCGAAAGGCGTGGACACCGCCCTCGCGGGCGCCGACGAAGTCGCCGGCGGGCGCGCGCACGGTGCCGGCCGCGGCGGCCTTTGCCGCGCTCGCCGCCCACAGGGCCGCGCCGCTTGCCGCCACGCCGGTGAGGGCGCCGCGGCGGGTCCAGCCGTCAGCGGCGGACATCGAGCCCGCCTTGGAGATACGCGTCGAGATCGGCCTGGCGGAATATGCTGGCGTCGCCCGGCAGCGAATGCTTCAGGGCGGTGAGAGCGAGGCCGGTGTGCGCGGCGGTGTTGAGATCGTCGCCGCGGCGCAGCGCGTGGAGCACGCCTGCCGCAAAGGCGTCGCCGCCGCCGATGCGGTCGACGATGCCGGCGAGCTCCATCTCCTCCGTCTGCGCGGCGCGATCGCGCGCGTCGATGCGCGCGGAAAGCCGGTGGAGGTCGACATGCTCGACGTGGCGGGCGGTCGACGCGATCATCTGGAGCTTGGGGAAGGTGGCGAACGCGGCTTCGGCGGCGTCGCGCCGGCGCTCCTCGGCATCGCTCGAGAATGTGCGGTCGAGCAGCAGCGCGATGTCGAGGTGGTTGCCGAACATCAGGTCGGCATGGGAGACCAGCTCGGTCAGGATGGTACGCGGATCGGAGTCCCAGCGCTCCCAGA
This sequence comes from Sphingomonas sp. MJ1 (PH-R8), assembly GCF_048058635.1. Classification (NCBI taxonomy): domain Bacteria; kingdom Pseudomonadati; phylum Pseudomonadota; class Alphaproteobacteria; order Sphingomonadales; family Sphingomonadaceae; genus Sphingomonas; species Sphingomonas sp. MJ1 (PH-R8). The sequence goes on along the minus strand of NZ_JBBEFX010000010.1, from coordinate 20,075 downwards.
GCTTGGCGCGATAATTGCCGTCGAACGAGATCGCGATGCCACGCGCGGCCGCTGCGCGGACGGCGGCAAGCGCGCTCTCGGCGGGCACGGGGCCGAGCGCCGGGGTGATGCCGGACAGGTGGAGCCGGTCGACGCCGTCGAGCAGCGTGTCCCAGTCCCAGGCCTCGGCCGGTGCCTCGGCGAAGGCGGAATGGGCGCGGTCGTAGATGACTTCGGTCGCGCGCATGCCCGCGCCTGAGGTGACGAAATACAGCCCCATGCGGTCGCCGCCGAGCTGGATCCCCCGCGTGTCCACGCCATGCCCGCGCAGGGTGCTGATCGCGGCGCGGCCAAGGTCGTTGTCGGGCAGGCGGCTCGCAAAGGCGACGTCGTGGCCGAGGCGGGCGAGCGCGGTCGCGACGTTGGCCTCGGCGCCTGCGACCCACAGGTCGAGCTTGGGCGTCTGGAGCAGCAGTTCCCGTCCCGGCGGGGACATGCGGTACATGATTTCGCCAAAGGCGAGCAGGCGCTGCGTGGTCATCAGCGAGCCAGCCATCCGCCGTCGACGGCGAGGATATGGCCCTGGACGTAGTCGGCGGCTCGGCTCGCGAGGAACACGGCGGCGCCGCCGAGATCGGACGGATCGCCCCAGCGTCCCGCAGGGATGCGATCGAGGATCGACTTGTTCCGGACTTCGTCCGCCTGGAGTGCGGCGGTGTTGTTGGTCGCGATGTAGCCCGGTGCGATCGCGTTCACGTTGATGCCCTTGGCCGCCCATTCGTTGGCGAGCAGCTTGGTGAGGCCACCGATGCCCGACTTGGATGCGGTATAGCTCGGCACGCGGATGCCGCCCTGGAAGGTCAGCATCGAGGCGATGTTGATGATCTTGCCGCCGCCGTTGGCGATCATGTGGCGGCCGGCGGCCTGGCAGAGGAAGAACACCGACTTGAGGTTGGTGTCGATGACCGCGTCCCAATCCTCCTCGGTGAAGTCGACCGCGTCGGCGCGGCGGATGATGCCGGCGTTGTTGACGAGGATATGAAACCCGCCGAGCTTTGCCACCGTCTCCTCGACGACGCGCCCGACCGGCTCGATCGTGGAAAGATCCGCCGAGACGATCTCTGCCTTGCGGCCGAGCGCGCGCGCCTTGGCGACGGTGTCCTCGGCCGGGGTGCGGCCGACCGCAGCGATATCGGCGCCGGCTTCTGCGAGCGCGAGGGCGATCGCCTGGCCGATGCCGGTGTTGGCGCCGGTGACGACCGCCACCTTGCCGGAAAGATCGAAGGGATTGGTCATTTGCAACTCCTCCCCTCCCTGGAAGGGAGGGGTCGGGGGTGGGTGCGCGTCGCGAAGCGGCGCGCTCTTGGCTAGCGGAGAGAGCCGAGCCTGGCGGCTCGGAACCCACCCCCAGCCCCTCCCTTCCAGGGAGGGGAGCATAGGAAGTTACGCCAGCTGGCAGATGTCCAGCACGTTCATGTCGGTATAGTCCTGGTTCTCGCCGGCCATTGCCCAGATGAAGGCATAGGCCTTGGTGCCCGCACCCATGTGGATCGACCAGGGCGGCGAGATCACGACTTCTTCGTTGGCAGCGACGATGTGGCGCATTGCTTCGCCCTCACCCATGAAGTGCATGACGCGATCGGTGTCGGGATTGTCGAGTTCGAAGTAGCAATAGATCTCGCTGCGGCGCTCATGGATGTGCGGGGGCATGGTGTTCCACACGCTGCCAGGCTTGAGCACCGTCAGGCCCATCACCAGCTGCGCGCTGTCGCACACACCGGGGATGACGAGCTGGTAGATGGTGCGCTCGTTGGACTCCTCCAGGCTGCCGCGCTCCAGCGCCTTCGCGTCGGCGATGCCGAGCTTGCGGGTCTGGAATTCCTTGTGGGCGGGGCAGGACGCCAGATAATAGCGTGCGCCCTGGCCGGCGAACACGACCTCCTTTGCCCCCATGGTGACGTAGAGGCAGTCCTTGTTGCCCAGCGTGAACGTCTCGCCGTCGACGGTGACGGTGCCTTCGGTCTTGCCGATGTTGACGATCGCGAGCTCGCGGCGCTCCAGGAAGGGATGGCCGGCGGCAGACGCGGGCTCCGTCTGGGCGGGCAGCTTCACGGGCTCGGCGCCCGGGGCGACCCCGCCGATCACGAAGCGGTCGGCATGGGTATAGTTGAGCACGCACTCACCTTCGCGGAACAGACCCTGGATGAGATAGCGGTCGCGCAGTTCCTCGTTGGAGACGCACTCCATCATGTCGGGGTGGGTGGCGTAATAGGTGCGTTCGAACATGGTGGCTCCTCTTGGAACGTCAGGCGGCGCGGTGCGCAGCGGAAAGTCGGGCGAACGAGGGGGCGCCGAGCGCGTGGAGACAGCGGTACGCTTCGGACGGGCGTGCTGCAACGGGCGCGCGCGTGTCGACCACCCCGGCATACCGGATCCGACGATCACAAGCTTGGCGGTTGATTGCGGCACCGGCCTCTCCCCTGCCTCTTGATGGACATGCGCTTTGGTAAGCGGTGTCAAAAGGGGATGCAAGGTGCGTGAACGACCGCACGCCGGCTGCCGTTCGTGGCACTTTACCCGGGTAAAGTGCCATTCGTGGTCAAAACATGGGTGGGGCCGCGCCGGGGATTCACATCTGAGCTCCTCTGTGCTTGGAATGTTCCCATGTTCCAGCCTGATCTCTTCGCGGTCCCCGTGGCTCAAGAGCCGGCAGCGCCGGTGCCCGCGCGGTCCATGGACCTGCCTGCCGTCCTCGAACGCCTGTCCACCTTGTGCGAGCGCCCCCGCTACAGCTTCATGGTGCTGAACCTGATCGCCCAGGCGAGCGCCCAGACCGGTGCGGCCGGTCCCTTCGTGCGGGAGGGCAATCGTCGCGTGCCGGTGCGCGATTGGCTGTGCGACGCGCTGATGCCGGTGGCCCAGCGGGATCCGCGGCGGCGCGCGATCGCCGGCAGGGTACGTGCGGAACTGCAGGCCAAGCGCGCCTTGCCCGCCGACCCGGCAGAGGCGGAGGCCGTGATCGAGAGCCAGGTGCGCAAGCGCGTGCGTCAGTCGGGCCGTACCAACGTCAGTCGGGCGGTGTCGGAGCTCGTGCGCGCTGGGCTCGTCCGGCGACATTACCAGGGCTATCGCGTCGACCACCACAACCGCGGTGCACAGCGGCAGGCAGTGTATACGGTGACGGAGGAGGCCCGGCGCGCGCTCCGGCAGGGCTAAGGAGGCGCAGGGGTGCGCCGGTCGAGCGCGGCCTCGCCCCGGGCGTGTCACCACGTCACTCGCTCTGCTTCGTGCGTCCGCCCGGCAGTTCGAAGGCTTATGGTGACCCACAGGCCGACAAGTGCGCAGAAGGCCGCTGCGGCGAAGGGAAGGGCGTAGTTCGAACGTGCCGCGATTGCGCCCGCGAGCGGACCTGCTGCACACAGCGCGGCATCGATGAACAATGCAAAGGTGCCGATCGCCGTTCCGCGACTTTGCGGCGGCACCTGTTCGATCACGATGACGCCCAGCGCGGGGAAGATCATCGCAAAGCCGAGCCCTGTGATCGCGGCACCGGCAACGGCCATCTGGGGGCTGGCGGACAGGTACAGAAGCGCCAGGCCCGCCGCTTCGACCGCGAGGAAGCGGGACGCGCTTCGCAGACCGCTCCGGCTTTCGAGGCGTGCGGCAAAAAGCATCCGCGAGGCGACAAAACCGCCGCCAAAGGCGGAAAGGGCCATCCAGCCATCCGGCCATCCGGCCGCCGCAAAGAAGAGGGTGACGAATGCCGTCACCACTCCGAACCCCATCGTTGCCAGGGCGAGCACTGCCCCGAATGGAAACACGCGCGCGAAAACGCTCCGTATCGGCATGCGAACCGCCTCTGGAGTGCGCATTGCCGGCTGGACCAGTGCGAGCGAGCAGCCGGCGATGCCGATCGACGTCAGGGCCGCACCGAGCAGCACCAGACCGCCGCGTTCGCTGAGGACTACGCCCAGCGGGGCACCTGCCGCGATCGCTGCATAGGTGGCGATGCCGTTCCAGGAGATCATCCGCGCGGCCTGTGGAGCACCGATGCGGGCGATCCCCCATAGCATGGCGCTGGTGCTGACAAGGCTTTCGCCCGCTCCCAACAGAAGCCGGCCGGCCAGCATCACGGCCAATGCCGCGACGGGTGAGGGGAACTGCAGGGCGGCGACGGTGGCGATGCCCGCGCCTGCGCAGCACAGGAACCCCAGCACGACACCTCGGCGGGGACCCGAGCGATCGATCATCGGCCCCACCAGCAGGCGGCTGGCTACCGTTGCCAGATACTGGGCCGAGACCAGGAGCCCACCGACCATCGGACCGAACCCGAGATCCAGCGCCCAGCCCGGCAGTACTGCGAGGGGAAGCCCGACCGCCAGATAGGCAAGAGCGGTGTAGCCGGCGCACAAAGGCATTCCCGGTCCGCGACATCCGCCGGTCACATCGCCGCCCCGGCTCACACCACAGCCGGACCGGGCCCGGTTTCCGCGCCGGCTTCGGCTTCGCCGATCCGCGGCAGGAGCAGATGGAGGATCAGGAGCGCGATCAGATAGGCGCTGCTCGCCCAGACGAACACCGGCCAATAGGATCCAAAGGACTCCAGCGCGTGGCCGACATATTGCGCCATGATCATGCCGCCGATCGCCCCCGCAGCACCGCCGATCCCCATGACGGATGCGACAGAGCCGCGCGGCACCGTGTCCGACACCACGGCGTAGAGGTTGGAGGACCATCCCTGATGCGCCGCCGCGGCGAGACCCAGGATCGCGACGGCGCTCCAAAGATGGGAAGCGCCCGTGGCGAAGAGGATCGGGATCACGCACAGCGCACAGCTCAGCAGCGCGAGCTTACGCGCGGCGTTGACGCCGAACCCCCGCTTCATCAGTGCGGACGAGAGCCAGCCGCCGCCGACGCTGCCCGCGTCGGCCAGCAGATAGATTGCGATCAGCGGGGGGCCGAACGTCTTCAGATCGAGCTGATATTGCTTCGACAGAAAGTCTGGCAGCCAGAACAGGAACAGATACCAGACCGGATCGGTCAGGAACTTGGCGATGGCGAAGGCCCAGGTCGGACGCTGCCCGAAGAGGCGGCCCCAAGGCACGCGGGCCTGCGGCTCTGTGGCGGCGTCGGCTTCGATGTAGGCGAGCTCGGATGCGCTCACCCGAGGGTGCGCGGCAGGCTGCCGATAGTAGCGGAGCCACGCGACGAGCCACAGAAAGCCGATGAGCCCGGTCACCACAAAGGCTGCCTCCCAGCCGAAGTGGATGGTCAGCAGCGGCACGACGATCGGCGTGGCGATCGCGCCGACATTGGCACCCGCATTGAGGATGCCTGCCGCGAGCGCGCGCTCGTGGCGCGGAAACCACTCGGCGACCGTCTTGATCGCGGCAGGGAAGTTCGCGGCCTCGCCCAGGCCAAGGAGGAACCGCGCGCCGGAAAAGCCGAGCGGCGTGCGCACCAGGGCGTGCAGCATCGCTGCCAAGCTCCAAAGCCCGATCGCGCCCGCATAGCCGAGCCGTGTGCCGATACGGTCGATCACCGGCCCGCACGCAAGCAGCCCAAGTCCGTAGGCAGCCTGGAACCAGAACACGATGTTGCCGTAGTCGACCTCGCTCCAGCCGAGCTCAACCTCCAGGGTGGGCTTCAGGATGCCGATGATCTGGCGATCCACATAGTTGATGGTCGTCGCCAGGAACAGCAGCGCGCAGATGATCCAGCGGACGTTGGTGGCAGGACGGGCAAGCGCGGGGGCGGGAGCTTTTGGCAACACCATCTTCTGCCTTCTTCCTGTAGTGTCGGCGAAGCCGCGGGACCGGGTGCTCGAGCGCTCAGGCGCTGGTGGCGCGGGTCGCCTTTGCCTGTGCGGTCAGCACCAGCTCGGCTGCCAGCAGCGCGCCTTCCTGGTCTTGCGCCACGGAGGTGCGCTCGACGATGTCGGTGATGAACTGCGGGCCAAAGGGAAGCGGCACCTTGGAGCAGTCGAGATAGCGCGTGCCCTTGCGATCGGCCAGGAACAGGTGGTTGCCGCCGGGCCGTCCCTCGATGTCCACGTATTTGCGCAGCTCGATATAGCCTTCGGTGCCAAGGATGAAGAGACGCCCGTCGCCCCAGGTCGGCAGGCCGTCGGGCGTGAACCAGTCGACACGGACATAACCGGTGCCGCCGTCGCCGTGCAGCATCATGTCGCCGAAGTCCTGGAACTGCGGATATTCGGGATGGGCGAAGTTGCCGACCTGGGAGGCTACGACCTTGGCGCGCTTGGTGCCGGTCAGATAGACGAACTGGTCTGCCTGGTGGCTGCCGATGTCGGTCAAGATGCCGCCGTTCCGCTCGGTGTCCCAGAACCACTTCGGCCGGTTCGGCGCCCCCAGCCGGTGCGGCGCGAGGTTCACGGTCTGGAGGACGTGACCGATGGCGCCGTCATGCACCAGCTGCCCGGCTTGTACGGCAGCGGGCACCTCCAGCCGTTCGGAATACATGATCCCGAACTTTTTGCCCGTTTCCTTGATCGCGGCGCGTACCTGGGCGAGTTGCTCCAGCGTGACGACCGCGGCCTTGTCGCCGAGGAAGTCCTTGCCGGCGCGCATTGCCTTGATGCCGAGCGGCGCGCGCAGGCCCGGGACCGCGGCGCTGCAGACCAACTTGATCCGGCGGTCCTCGATGATCTCGTCTTCCGAACGGGCGAGCTTCGCGCCGGGGTAGCGCTTCTGGAAGGTCGCGACCTGCTCCGGCACGGCCGAATAGAAGCTGGTCAGCACCCCCCCACCGCGGATCATCGCGTCGGTGATGGCGTAGATGTGGCCATGATCCATGCCGATGACGCCGAATGGCACGCGATACTTGGCTTCCGGCGCCGGGCGCGCGGGCGCACCTTCCGTCGGGGCGTCCCCGCGGGCCGCAGACTGTGCGAGTGCATCGGCAGCAAGGCCGGAAAGGCCGGCGGCAGCAGCCAAGCCGAGAAGGGTGCGGCGGTCTGTGTGGGTCACGGCGAGTCCTTGGGCAGAGGGGAAGTCTGGCAACAGAGGGTGGGGAGGATCAGACGTCAACCAAGCCGGTCGGCCAGGGCATCGCTTGGCCACGGTCCATCGCCTGTTCGCCGAGCAGCGAGGCGACGCTTGCCTGATAGGCCTGTGCGAGCAGCCCGGGCAGCGGCCTGCCGGAACGGACCGCTTCGCCGAAGCCCTCGAACTGGAGCATGGTCTCGTCATATTCGCCCCAGCCCAGGGACTCGCCCGGCGTGGTGACGGGCAGCTCCGGGAACCAGGTGGCCCCTCCGATCGGCACGGTTCGCTTGTGCCCGCGCGCCACGTCCTGGCGCATGCGCTGGAGTGCGAGCACCTTCGGCGGCACCTCGGCATAGATGCGGCCGAGTTCGGGCTCGATCGTGCCCTTGCTTCCCTGGATCTGCTCCTCGCAGCCGTAGCGCGCATTGTTCAGCAACGAGGTGTAGATGAACTTCCGCCCGCCGCTGTATTCATAGATCAGCGCGACATGGTCATAGACCTCCCGCCCGTCCTTCCAGAAGCAGATGCTGCCGGACCCGATGACGCGGGTCGGCACCCCGTCCAGGAACCAGTTGCCGACCTGTAGCTGGTGCGTGGCGAGCTCCGTCATCAGCCCCGCGGAGCTGTCGCGATACAGCCGCCAGTTGACGTGGCGGTCGTCGGCCCCGGCGGGGACCGGCCGGCGCCAGCTGTTGTTACGGTGCCAGCTGGCGCGAATCTGGGTGACTGTGCCGATCTCGCCCGCCTTCACCCGCTTCAAGGCGTTCAAATAGGTGGGGTGGAACATGCGCTGATGGCCGATCTGCAGCACCTTGCCCGCCGCCTTGGACCTGCTGACCATCGCTCCGCAGTCCGCGATCGTCCGGGCCATCGCCTTCTCGCACCAGACGTGCAGCCCGGCATCGAAGCCATCGATGGTGTGGCGCGCGTGCAGGTCTAGTGGGGTGGCGATCACCAGTGCGTCCAGCCCACCTGCGTCGAGCATGGCACGATGATCCGTGAAGGCTGGCACGCTTGCGCCGGCGATCTCGCGACCCTTGGCCAAGTTGGGAGCATAGACGTCGCACACCGCGGCAACAGTGCAGTTGCGAGTTTTTGCAATGTTGCGCATCAGCGCGCGGCCGCGATCGCCGGTGCCGATCACGCCGAGCCGGACGCGATCGCCCGCGCCGGCTAAAATTGCCGCGCCGGAGGCGGCGTTCGCAGCAGAGACGGCCCAGGGTGCGGCACCTGCGACTCCCGCGGCGGCGGTGGCCGCCAGCACGCGGTCCAGGAACGACCGACGCGTGAGATCAAGGCTTTGGTCGGTCATGCAGCGAAGGTCCTTGTGCGCTGTGGTGAATCGATCGGGCCGAGGTCGAAGCGGAAGCGGGAGTCCGACCGCCCGTGAAGAAGGCGTCCCGCCGCATCTTCATCGGCGGCGATCAGCGCGGTGCTCATGATCTCGGCTCGGGTGCCGTTGGATTCCACCGCCACCGCACAAAGCGGCGCACCGACGGGAACGCGGGTATGCGGCCGGATGATCGCGGCGCGTTCCGGCGCTCGTGTTCCGGCACCCACGGTCGCCGAGATCGAAAGCGCTTTGTCGGCAAGCTCCAGCGCCAGCAGCTCGACCTCCGGATCCTCCGGATGCGGGATCGCGAACGGCCAGCCTCCGCCCAGCGGGTGCTCGCCCATCACCGCAATCGAGCTCTCACCCAAGGTAAGCAGCGCGGAAGTCACTCCGGCTTCGCGGAGCACCCTCGTCGCGCGGTCGAGCGCGATCCCCTTGCCCAATCCGCCGAAGTCGAGCGCCAGAGGCCTGTCCGCCCTGACCCGGCGCGCATGCCGATCGAAAGCGACCGAGGTCCATGTCGTGCCCGTGCGGACGTCTGCTGCGATGTCGAACAAGCCCGCCGTCTCGGCATGGCCGTCCGCCGCGGCCTCCAGGGCATCGAACAGCAGCGCGTCGTCGACGGGGGCGGAGCGGCCCGACAGCAGCGCCTCGTTCAAGGCCGTGGCGGGCGAGGGGCGGTGGATCGTCAGCGCGTCATCTACCGCCTCGATCGCGCGCCCGGCGGCGGCGAGCGCGTCATCGTCGCCGCCGTCGAAGCGATGAAGCTCGACGCGCGTTCCCATCGCCGCAAAGCGCACGACGCCGGGCTCGATTGTCACCGGCTCAGGCCTTCAGCTCCCATCCCGGCTCATAGTCGACCGACCACAGCTTCATCGCCTCGGCATTCGAGGGGCGGCCCGTCGCTCCCTCCACGGTCAGCGCCTGGTTGGTGCGATAGGCCATGTTGCCGAGGTGGCAGATGGTGGTGCTGATGTGCGCCTCTTCGATGGGCGAGTTCAGCGACGCCGCCTTGCCGCGGATCACGTCCACGAGATTGCCCGCGTGGTAGACGTCCAGCACGCCTTCGCCCACGGTGCCAGTCGTCTCCGATGTCGCCGCGGCGCTAACGGCTCGGGTCTGCTTGCCCTCGCGATCGTAGATCTCGAACCCGTTCCGGTCGACCACGGCCGATCCCTTGGTGCCGAGCAGCAGCACGCCGCGACCGCGGCCGAAGCGCGGCATCGCATTGCCGCTTTGCCCGTCCCAGCGGATCATGCGGTCGCCCTCATAGGCGAGGTCGAGCGCCATCGTGTCGTACATTTCCCAGTCGTCGTTGGTGAAGAACTGGCGCGATCCGCGCGCGGCCACCTCCTTGGGATAGGCGAGGCCCATCAGCCAGCGCGCCACGTCGATCTCGTGCATGGCGTTGTTGCAGATCTCTCCCGTTCCGTACTGCCACACCCAGTGCCAGTTGTAGGGAACGAGATTGGATCGGTACGCCGCGCGCGGCCGCGGGCCTTGCCACAAGTCCCAATCGAGGCTGGCGGGGGGCGGGACCGGCTGGCCACGGCCGATCGGCTTGCGCGCGATGCCGTACCATGCTTGCGCCTCATAGACATGGCCGAGTTCGCCGGCCTTGATCCGCTCTGCGAGCTGCCGCGTCTCGGGACTGGAACGCTGCTGGTTCCCGATTTGCAGCTTGCGTCCGGTGCGCTTCTGGACTGCGATCATCGCCTCGCCCTCTCCGGGAGCGATGCCCACCGGCTTCTCGCAATAGACGTGGTGACCTGCGTCCATGGCGTCGGTGGCGATCTTCACGTGCGAGAAGTCGGGCGTTGCGACGGTGACCACGTCGACGAGCTTGCGGTCGAGCAGGCGTCGGTAATCTCGCTCCGTCTTGACTGGGAACCCGCGCTCGGCAGAGGCCGCGGCGCGTTTCGCCAGGACGGCGCTGTCGCAATCGACGAGGTAGGTGACGGCAACATTCGGCAGTTTGGAAAAGGCGCTCATGTGCGCCTGTCCGCGGCCGTTCACGCCCACGACGGCGACATGGACGCGGTCGTTCGCTCCCTTGATCCGCCCATAGCTGCGCGCCGACATCGCCACGCCCACCGTGGCTCCGGCACCCTTGATCATCGTTCGACGGTCGAGCATCGTTCTTCCCCCCGATCTAGAATTGGCGGATCTTGATCGAGCGGAAATCCACCCGGTCGCCGTGGTCCTGCAAAAGGATCGGGCTCTCGGCCCAGGTGCCGAAACCCTGCTGGCCGGCGAACTTGCTCCGCGCGACCGCTTGGCGGAATTCCGGCGATCCGCGTTCGAACTCGACCATCTTGAAGCCGTTCAGCCAGTGCTCGACATGGTTGCCGCGCACGACGATCACCGCGCGGTTCCACTCGCCCGGCGGGTTGATCCGCTTGCCCGGGTTCGGTGGGTCGAGAAGGTTCTGCGGCGCGATCAGGTCATAGAGGGCGGCGAGGGTGCGATTGCCGTCGCGGCCCATCTTCGCATCGGGATGCCGTGCATCGTCCAGAAGCTGATATTCGAGGCCAACCGAACCAGGGCCAGGCGCCACCCGGTATTTGATGCCGCTGTTCGCGCCGGGGGTGAGCCGATAGTCGACGGACAACTCGAAGTCGCGGTACGGGGTCGCAGTAGCGAGGTCGCCGCCACCTCCGGTGACCGAAAGCGCTCCGTCGGCGATCGTCCAGCCTTTTGCCGGAAAGCCGTCGCCCTTGATGCTGCGCCAGCCCTTGGTGCTGCGGCCGTCCCAAAGTAGCGACCAGCCCGCCTTGCGCTCGCCTGGGCTCAGCTGATTGGCGAGCCATCCTTGCTGTTCCAGCGCGTTCTCGGGAAGCGCATAGCGTGCGGGCGCCTGCGTGATCACGCGGATGTTGCGGAAGCGCACTTCCGGCCCTTTCAGCGCCTGCTCCTCGGGGATCGCGTGCACCTGGAAGGCGATGAAGCCCCGCGCGTCCGCGTCGTCGACGATGTCGGCGGCGGGGACGCCATTGACCCAGGTCCGCAGACGGTTGCCGATCGCCTCGATCCGGTAGTGGTTCCAGCCGCCGGAGCGGAAGGTCTTGCGGGCGGGATCGTTGCGCCCGAGGCTGTAGAGCCACAGGCGGCGCTGTTCATCGTACAGGCCGCCGCTCCATGCCCGCGCCGACGGATCGATCTCTGCCTGATAGCCGTGCACGACGCCGTTGCGGTAATCGGGCCGGCTCTGGCCGCGCACCATCACCCCCGAGTTGAGCAGCGGATCGGTCTTGGCGTCGAACTCCATGATATAGTCGCCATAGGTGGCGTCGGAGACGAGCCAGCTGTTCGCCTTGCCCGGCGCGGCGCGGCCGATCAGTTCGCCCCCGACCACCGTGTAGCGCGCATTCCCGCCCGTGCTGTGCCAGCCCCTCAGGCTGGCGTCGGGCGTGATGTTGCGCCACGGCTCGGCAGTCTCGGCGCGGAGGGAGGCGAGGGGTGGCGCGACGCCGACCAGCATCGCTGTCGTCCAGACGGTTGCTGCCAGCACCGCCTTGCCCACCGCGCGACGCGACTTGCTGCTGGACGCGATTGCGCTTCCGCTCATTCCGCCATCATCCTCATCCCCGGACGCGCGTTGGTCGCTGCCACGCGCTTTATGCTCCATGCGTAAAAGGCGGTCCGGCCACATGCAAGAGGCTGTCAGACATTTTAAGGAAGTACTTGTACCGTCAGACCCGCCCAAGGGGTTGACGCAGCGCGACTTCATGCGGGAAGGCCGATGCGGAAGCGGTGTCGGATCGCGCGCAGTTAGAGATCGGGAATGAACATGTCAGGCAACAATGGCGGCAAGCTGTATCGTAAGATCGTGCAGGCCATCATCGCGGACATCGGAGCTGGCGTCTTTCCCATCGGGTCGCGCCTTCCTGCCGAGCGGGACCTGACGGAGCGTTTCGGAGTGAGTCGGCCGACCATTCGCGAGGCGATGATCGCACTGGAGATGCAGGGCCTGGTCGAAGCGCGGAAGGGGTCGGGCGTGTTTGTCCTCGCCTCGACAAACGACGAGGCAGGCGAGGAATATGACATTGGCGCATTCGAGATCATCGAGGCTCGCCGCCTTGTAGAGGGGGAAGTCGCGGCGGTGGCGGCAACGGAGATCGACGACGCCCAGCTGGCACAGCTGCGTGCGCTTGTCGCTGAGATGGCGCAGGAGGATGTGGCCGCGGCCGAGGACGCGGACCGCCGCTTCCACATCGGCATCGCCGAGGCGACGGGCAACGCCGTCATCATCTCCGCGGTGACCGACTTTTGGGACCTACGTTTTCGGTCGCCGCTCGCGCGCGAGGTGCTGCGCAAGGCTGGCAGCCTGGGCACGAAGGAGCGTCTCGAGGAGCACGGTCGCATCCTGCGCGCGCTGGAAGCGCGCAATCCGGCCGAGGCGAGACTCGCCATGCGCGATCATCTGACGCGCGTGATCGACCACCTGCTCCATCTCAACGAAGCCGAGGCGGTGGAGCGCGTTCGTGCCGAGACCGCGCAACGCAGACGCGCCTTTGCACGCCGCGCTGTCTGATCAAGGTCTATGGTTCCGCTAACATTGGTCAGTTAAAACCTACATTCCAGTAAGAGAACTACTGCCGTGAACTGCCCGACCACTTGGCATCTATTGTCATACAGGTTGTGCAGTGTTACCCGACAGCAGGATTGATGCCGGCAACCGGCACATCACTGCCAAGGACGTCCATCAAGGGCGCCGGGTATAACAGGGAGAGGCGGCGTGAGGCTCAACAGCGGCAACAAGAATCGTTTGCTCGTTTCGACCAGTGTTCTCATTCCGCTCCTCACGGCCGCGATCCAGGCGCAGGCACAAACCGCTGCCGCGGGAGTGACGAGCGATGTGGGCGTGCCCGAGGCGGGGCAGGCGAACCAAGCGGCGGCTTCCACACAAGCCCCACAGGAGCCAACCGACGGCGCCCCCCAAACCGACATCGTCGTCACGGGATTCCGCGCGTCGCTCAACAGCGCCCTCAATGCGAAGCGCAACGAGACCGCGGCAATCGACAGCATCGTTGCCGAGGACATCGGCAAGTTCCCGGACTCGAACCTGGCCGAGTCCATGCAGCGTATTCCGGGCGTCGCGCTCTCGCGGGGCGACGGCGGCGAGGGGCGCAACATCTCCGTCCGCGGTCTCGGTGCGCAATTCACCCGTGTGCGCATCAACGGCATGGAAGGCGTCTCGCAGGTCAGCGGAAGCGACATTCGTGGCGGCGTCGCGAGCGGGCGCTCATTCGACTTCGTGACTTTCCCGACCGAGATCTTCTCTGCTCTCTCCGTGCGAAAGACGCTGTCTGCCGATGTGGAAGAGGGGTCGCTGGGTGCGACCGTCGATTTGCGTGCGCCCAAGCCGTTCGATCAGCGCGGTGACGACCTGGTCCTGACGGGCACCGCCCGCGGCATCTACAACGACATCCGCAAGAAGGTGGATCCGCGCCTGTCCGCGCTGGTCTCAAAGAAGTTCGGCGACACGTTCGGCGTGCTTGGAAGCATCGCCTATTCGAAGCGGCACATCGACGAATACGCCTATTCGGCGGTCGATGTCGTTCCGACGACGGTCTATGGCCTGGCCCAGCCGGCCGGCACGGCCAACGCAGGCGTGATCTTCCCGTTCTGCACGCCGGTAGGCTATGTCTATAACGGCGTTCCAACGACCAGCCCGGTGCCCGGCTATACGCAGCCGAACGGCACGCCGATCGGCGCCGACGCCAACAACTGCAGCATCAACAATCCGCGCACCGGCACGGCGGCTGCCTACGACTATATCATGAGCCGTACGGGGGTGAACGGCAAACCAGGCGGCGGCGTGTACCTGCCGCGCCTGCCGCGCCCCGTGAAGAGCAGCCAGAATCAAGAGCGCCTGGCAGGGTCGCTGACACTGCAGTGGAAGCCGACCGATGACACCGACATCTCGCTGGACGGGCTCTATTCCCGTTTCAAGGTCCATCGGCTCGACACCATGTTCGACGCGCGTTCCTTCGGTCGCGCCATTTCGAACAACGGCCAACCGCTCACCTCCGTGCGGGACATCGAAGTCGACGAGAATGGCTCACTGGTCCACGGCCTCTTCGACGGCGTCGATCTTCGCTCGGAAATGCAGGACGAGCGCTTCACCTCCACCTACAAGCAGGTGAACTTCAACTTCGACCATCGCTTTTCGGACAGCTTCCGGCTTTTCGGCTTGGCGGGGATCAACCAGTCGGTGCTCGACGTGGATCGCCTGCAGGTGGCGATCGACTCCAACGATACGCGCGACTTCTCGATCGACTTCCGCGACAATCCGGACATTCCCAAGATCACCTATGGGATCGACACGACGAATGCCGCGCTGTTTCAGTACGGCCCGCCGCTCCCCACCGGCGACCAGCGCGGGCAATTGTCGAACTTCATCCGACGCAACAAGATCACGAGCAAGACCTTCGAGCTGAACGGCGAGTGGGAGGCTGCGTCGCAGTTCACCGTGCAGGTCGGCGGGCAATATCGTACCAACAGCTACACCGCGCGGGAGCGGCAACTTGCCACCAACACGCCGCTCGAACTGCCCACCGGCGTATCCCTCTCAAGCCTCACCTTCGTGACGAGCGGGGTGGGTAAGAACCTCGACGGGCAATTGCAGGACTTCGTTTCGATCGATCCGGACAAGTTCCGCTCGGCAGTCGGTCTGGACGACTATGTCTACTGCAACCTGGAATGCGCCAAGGGAACCTATGGCGGCGTGAAGGAGACCTACGGCTCAGGCTATTTGATGTTCAAGTTCGACACGGAGAACATCCTGCCGTTTACCCTGCGGGGCGATGCCGGTGTCCGCTATGTCCACACCGGGCTGAACACCTATGGTCCGATCACCACCGCGTCGCCCCCCGGTTCGACCTACCCATCGATGTACGTGATCTCCGAGGTTAGCCGCTCCTATGAGGATTGGTTGCCGTCGATCAACCTGGCCCTGAACATCACGCCCGACCTGATCGCGCGCGTCTCGGCAGCGCGGGTGATGTCGCGCCCCTCCTATGGCCAGTTGATCCCCGCCGGTTCCGCCAACCTGTTGATCCAGACGGCCTCCTTCAGCAACCCCTTCCTGGACCCGATCCGCGCCAACACCTTCGACGGCTCGCTCGAATGGTATTTCGCTCCGGGATCGCTGATTTCGATCGCCTATTTCTACAAGAACATCGAAACCTATATCCAGACGACGAGCACCCAGGTTCCCTTCGAGGACATCGGCCTGCCGCTGAGCTTGCTGTCGGGAACGCAGCTGCGGCCAACCGACCTGTTCACCGTCCAACGCAGCAACAACACCCCCGGCGGTCCGCTGCGCGGCTGGGAAGTGAACGTACAGCTGCCGTTCCGCTTCCTGCCAGGGGCGCTCAGCAACTTCGGGGCGCTGGCGAACTTCACGCGGGTGCGCTCGAACATCGACTACATCATCTCGCCGACCCTCACGCGCACGGCTCCGCTCGTCGGCCTCTCACCGGAAACCGCCAGCGGCACGCTGTACTATGAGGACGAGAAGTTCAGCATCCGCTCCACAGTGAACTATCGGTCGTCGTTCCTCACGGCGGTGCCCAGCGGTTCGGTCGACGCGGACTCTACGTCCAACGCCAGTTCGATCTTTGTGGACGCTTCGGCGTCCTACAACATCAGCGAAAACCTCAAGCTGATCGCGGAAGTCTCGAACATCACCAACGAGACAAACCGGCTGACGGTCGACACTACGCGCCAGGACCCGCTGTACACGGCCTATTTCGGCCGCACCTACGCGCTAGCCGTCAACTTCCAGTTCTGAGCGTTGCATCGTACGGGGCCGTGTCTCGCAGGGGACACGGCCCTCTTCGGCTTAAAGCTCGGTCCGATAGCAAGGATTATGTTTCTAGGCGGGGAATACCCGGAAGTGCGTAGGTGGCGTGCCCATAGCCCCTCGCGCCATGACCAGCCAGCGTCGCGGCAAGCACGCGATCCGCCTCCATCTCACACCGGCTTCCGTCCACCACCACCAGTTGCGAAACGGGGTTCCGATCCGGGCGGACTACGACGAGATCCCCGCGTTCCACCCAGTCGAGTGTGGCTCCGGGATCAGCATGCGGCGATCTCGCACCTGGAACCCTGGCCAGCATGTGGGGGCTGCGAGGCTGGGCGGCGTGGAAGCCGCGAAAGACCGCACGCCCGGCATCGACGAAGATGCACGGCCCCGCCGGAGTCCGCTTCACCCGCAGCACGCGGGTCAGGAGCATCGCTGCCCCCGGCGGAACACCGGCGACGGGAATTCCCAACACAACAGCCCAGGCGCTTGCGCACCTCCTTAGCGCATCATCATCCATGCCGCCGGGCACGCCGGTGAGATCGACGCGTTCGACGCGATGCCCCTGCGCCCGAAGTTGGCCGATCAGCGTCCCGATCGCGGCAGGTTCCACCGCTGCGGCGGCAGAAATCGCCAGCCCGCAGAGATCGAGACCGGCCAAGCGGGAGAGGCGCTCGTACGCGGCGGGAAAAGCGGGCGGATTGGGAGCAAGACTGGCGACGCGCAGCAGCGCTCGTGCCCGGGTTCCGCGTGCGAGCGCCAGGGCCGAGAGCAGCGCGGCCTCCTCCTCCAGCTCGAGCGTGAAGCGGCCGATGCCGGCCGCAAGCGCTGCGGCCAGTGCAGCGCCGTTCTTGGCGATTCCCGAAAAGCCGATCTCAGCGGGCGCGATTTCGGTTGTGAGCGCCCGGTGCATTTCCGGACCGGAGGTTACGTCGGCGCCGCAACCCTCCGCTGCATGCCGGCGCAGCACCGCCGCGCTGGCGATCGAGCGGACTGAAAGGACATGCTGGACACGGGGTACCGGCCGAGGGGCGGCAGCCCCGAGGGCAGCGGCCGAGACGACGAGCACCGGTGTCCCCACCATTGCGGCGACGGCGGTGAGGGGCACGTCCTCCACGTGGAGCACGCCCGAACGGAACGCGCACTCCATTCGCCCTCAGCGCCGCACGCGATCGGACCGACGCTCTTGGCGGCGCATCCGCTGGGTGTGGATCGCAGCCGCCGTTTGGCAATGGCCGCGGCGCTCCGCGCGCAGGGCCACCGCCACCCGCTTGCCATGGAGCATCAGCACGATGCCGCAGATCGCTCCCAGAAAGAAGACGATCGTAAGCGGCGATCCGTCGCGGTGGAGAAAGGTGCCAGCGCAAGCGATGGCGCTCAGCAGCAGGCCCGCCGCCCGCCACCGGAGGTCACGCCCGGTCATGCCGCCCACCTGTCTGCGGCAGCGGAGCTGTCGTCGATCACGACCTTTGCGGCACGGCCAAGCGCCGTCCTGATGTCGCCGGCATCCGGCGCCGGATAGCGGTGCCAGAGCAGCAGGTCCGCCGGCAGGTCCGCCTCGTCGCCAAGTGCGGCTGCGACATCGCCGACCTCGAAGGTCACGCCGATCGCCGGGTCGCGCAAGCGGGCCGCAGAAGCGCGTGCGCGGCCGATCATCGGCGGGGAGCCATCGATCCCCCGTCCCTCGATCGCAGTGAACCCCATCGCGCGAGCCTGGAGAAGCGCGCCCAGCAGCAGCGCGCCGGCGCCGCAGTCCGCATCCACGATGCGGATGGCATGGCGCCCCTGCTCTCGCAGCGCGGCGAGGTGCGCCGTGACGGCAGCCCAGCGCGGGTCATGGCCCGCCGAACGGCGGACGGTCGGGCTGCGAGGGCCGGGCTTCGCCAGCCGGTGAACCGGGATCGGTTCTGGCGAGATGGAAAGTAGCGCGTGCATGACTGCCTCCCTCATGCCGCGCGGGCGAGCGCATGCCGTGGCGCCGGCACCGGATCGAAGGAGACCAGCGGGACCAGCGGTGCGGATGCGATCGCGATCTCTGCCCGATAGATTTCGCGCTCCTCGCGCGCATAATGCATAGCCGCTGCATAGGAGACGAAGCGGCCTTCCAGTGTCTTGCCGCTGTCTTGGACCAGCCAGTGACCAGCGCAGTCCTGGCCCACGTAGATGATGCGCCCGGGTTGGTCGGGCTCTGGAGAAACGTCCGACATCATGTCGATTGTACCTCGGTAGGACGGGCTCCATGGCCCGTCACCCGGCGATCTATGGACCGCGGCATAGCGTTTCGAGATCGTTTCCCGGCTTTCGCATAGCGCCCGCATAGCGGCGTAGCGCTGGCGCCAGTCGCGGGCCTGGAACTGCCGTTGGGCATTCGGCTCTCCTGTAGAGAAGCTCGCAGCACGGGCATGGGCCTGCGTCAGCCCCGTGTGTGGAGAGGCTCAGGATTGGACGCGTGACGAGCCGCTTCGCGCAGCGACGCCGTCCGGATCGCGCGGTCGGCCAGAAGTCGGGCGACACCATAGCGGGAGTCGAATGCGGCGGACTCGTTCAACCCGGCAGCCTCCGACACCAGGAGCACCTCCGTCGGCTTCGCGGCCGGGGGCTCCGGACGCTCGAACAACCGGGCGCCGTTCGTCAGCAGCAGGACGCCGAGGCTTGCGAGCACGAAGCTGAGCAGCCCGGTGGCGAACTCGGCCGCCTGCGCCGGGCCGCCTTGCGCCGCAACGAAGATCGCGCGGTGAAGGAGCGTGCTCGCCGCGGCGGCCGGGAGGCAGACGACGCCTGTAAGGCGTGCGGTGAGATTGGTCATGCCCTTGCCCTGTCGAGGGCTGTTTCCGCGCCTGAGCGGACCCCGTGCCAGGGCATCCCTGCCGCTGCCGTGGGTTCAGGCGTAAGCCAGGCGTTCGGCAATTCCGGCACGACGTTCGCGTTCGGGAGCAGAGCGTGATGCCATCTGTCGGCGGGGCGAGAAGGGGCGGCGCGATTGTGGCGCCAGCGCGCACTGACCCGTACCGGTGTGAACAGGCGCGGCCCCAGGAATGCCAGCGCGCCTCCCGCGCTCGCGGAAATCACGCCGAGGCCGGCGAGCAGGTACGGGATCAGGCCCGGGGCAGTTGGCGGATAGCTCGCGAGCCTGGCGATTGCCGCCCAGGCAAGGCCGCACAAGGCCACTCCGACGGCGCGAAGTCCGATGCTTGCTTTCCACGACCGATGCCACGTGCGCATGCCACATTCCCCGTTGTGGCGGCCCAGCTATCCCCCGGCGCATAGCAATTCGAGATCGATTCAAGGCTTTCGCATAGCGGGCCCATAGTGCGGCGTTCCCGATGCCCAGCGTTAGCTATCGGGCCGCAGCCGGTAGCCGACGCCGAGTTCGTTGGCGATCACGCTCCCGACGGGGCCGGGCGCCTCCAGCTTCTGGCGGAGATTGCGGATCACGATCCTCAGATATTCCACCCGCGGATCCTCTTCCCCGCTCCAGGCGGCGGCGATGATGCGCTCGTGCGTGACGACCCGCCCGATGTGGCGCGCGAGCACCGCCAGCACGTCGTGCTCCTTGCGGGTCAGATGCAGTTCCTCGCCGGCCCGGCAGACGAGGCGTCGGTCGAGGTCGATGGTGATGTCTCCGCGGCGCACCAGCTTGGGCGTCGCACCGGAGCCGCCGTGATGGCGCAGCGCGACACGCAGCCGGGCAAGCAACTCGTCGGTGTCGAAGGGCTTGGTCACATAGTCGTCGGCGCCAAGGTCGAGCGCCGCCACCTTCTCTTCCGTCGCTTCGCGTGCAGACACCACCAGGATCACGCCATTCGCCTGTTTGCGCAGCATCGGGATCAGGGTGAGACCGTCGCGGTCGGGCAGTCCCAGGTCGAGGAGGATCGCATCCGGCTCGTGTGCGCTCGCCTGCACCAGAGCCTCGCGTCCGTTCATCGCTTCCGCCACGGTATAGCCC